>JAHHTF010000001.1 GCA_020024775.1 Ureaplasma sp.
GAAAAAGTGGGTCCCTTCTTTTCGGTTCCCACAAAATTTCCTAATTACCCAAATCTACTTAATATTGTTGACTTAATTACAATTTAAAGAGGGAATATGAAAAATCAAACAAAGAAAAAACTTTTGAAAATTATTGGAGCAACAGCACCTTTAATTTGTATCGGGGGGGGTTATTAACATTTACTACTTCTTGTAGTTCTTATTATCCCTCTAAGATAGATACTCAATTAAAAGAATTATCAGTGCCATGATACAATTCAGTTTCAAAGCATGCTTGAAACTTATTTGACTATTATTGTTCTTCTGGGCAACAAGCAATTGATTTGTATGCAAATAAAAGAGGTGATTTTTGGAATGTGCCATTACATCAGCAAAAAGAACCTCCTGAATATTTAACTGCATATGGAATGAGGTTAAGAGGTTCAGATTATCATTATATTTCAGAAGCATTAAGAACAATGCCTTTTGAAACTAATTATGTAACATACCATGGGGTTGAACCAATGGAATTAGAATTCTATGAACAACTAAAACCATTTGCAACCATCCAAGAAGATGGATGATATGATTTTTCAAAAGCGATTGGTCAAACCATTACATCATATGGTTTTATATCTACATCAATTATTGAAGATGAAGCTTTACAATATGTTGATAATTGAATGGGTAATTCAGTAGCTGAATTAGCCTTAAAAGTTCCAACAATGTTTGTAATCCATGTTCCAAAAGGTTATCCAGCAGCACATTATTTAGCAGACTTTGAATGAATGGGAAGAGTTAATATTGATAACCAAATTTTAATTGATAAAGACTGTAAGTTTAAAATCAATAACATTACCAAAGAAAAGAAAATGGTTGGTTTAAATAATGATGTTGAATCTTATGTTAATATCTTTGATGTTGATTTAGTAATTTAAATATTTATTGTGAAAGACTGAGTAGTTTTTCACAATTTTTTAACCATCATTAATCCATAAAATTTTATTGTTTATAATGCTAATAATAACTTATTTATATTAGTGTTTTTATGATAAAATTTATTTGTTTTAATGTTTTGTTAAAACACTCTTACTCGAAATGAGTTATTTATCCATAAGAGAAAGGAACAAAATAATATATGGCTAAATATGAAATTATGTTAGTTGTAAAAGGTGACCTTAAAGAAGCTGAAGCAAAGGCTACTATGAACGAACTAGCAAAAACTTTAAACAATAAAGAAATTAAAGTTACTGAATTAGGGCTAAAAGAATTAGCTTATGAAATTAAGAAACAAAAACAAGGTTGATACTTCCAATTAAACTTTGAATCTGAAGATCAAGCTGCAATGAATGAATTTAGAAGATTAAGTAGAATTAACAAAAATCTTTTAAGACAATTAGTTATTAACCTAGAAAAAGATTACGGTTATAAAGCTGCTAACAACCCTAAAAAAGTTGAAAGAAACAAAAAACAAGCTAAAATCACAGCTGATAGAAAAAAAGTGTTAGAACAACAAAGAGAAGCAAGAGAACAAGCTTTAGGTTCTAAATAATTTAAATTTAAACATATCGAAAGGATTAATAAAGATTATGAATAAAGTTTTCTTAAATGGTTATATTTTTAAAGAACCAACATTAAAAACATCAGCGAATGATTTACAAATTTGTAATTTCTCTATGTTAGTACCAGATATCAAAAACCCACAAAGTGAAAGTTATATAAATTTGGTTGCATTTGGTAATCTAGCAGTTACAATTACAAATTCATTCCACAAAGGACAAATGTTATCGATTGATGGAAGACTTAGAACATCTAGTTATGTTAATCCTGAAGATAATAAAAGAACATTCTATACTGAAGTAATCGTAGATAATGTTCAATTAATTGATGGTCAAAGACCACAAAGACAACCTCAACCCAATAACAATGAAACAATTGATTATAAAAAAGTTTCTCAACAAATTGAAAAACCAATTGATGTATCAAGTGTTTCTAAGGAAAATGAAGATTGAGACGAATTAGATTATTTTACGGAGGAAACCGATAATGAATAAAATGAATGCAAATAAAAGTTTCAAAAAAAGAAACAAAAGAAAAGTATGTTACTTTTGTGAAAATGGAATTGAACAAATTGATTATAAAGACACAAAGACTTTAGAAAGATACACAAACTCAATTTGTAAGATCGTTCCAAAAAGAACTTCTGGATGTTGTGCTAAACACCAAAGAAGAGTTTCTAATGCTATTAAAAGAGCAAGAATTGTAGCATTATTACCTTTCATTAAGGAGTAATAAATTATTATGAAAGTTATTTTAATTAAAGATGTGCCAAACATTGGGAAAAAGAATGAAATAGTTGAAGTAGCAGATGGGTATGCAAAAAACTTTTTGATTAAAAATAAGTTAGGTGTATTACCTACTGAAAAACACATGGCTATGTTAAATCAAGAATTGCAAACTTTAGAAGATGCAAGACAAGAACAACTACTTCAAGATAATCTAATTAAAAAAGAAATTGAATCAAAAGAATATTATTTTGAATTAAAACAAAAAGATAATAAGTCTTTTGGTGTAATCACTAACAAAAATATCCTTGATGAAGTTAACAAGGATAAAACTTTGATTACAAAACACATGTTTGTTGATTCTTTAAAATTAGATGTTGGTACTCATTTAGTTAAAATACAAATTTCAAAATCAGTCGTAGCAGAAATAAAAATCAACATTAAAGCAGTGCAATTGTAATGACAAACAATAACAACTTTAATGTTGATTTGGACTACTATCTTAACGCGACTGATGACCTTGAGAAAAAAATAATTTCTGCTTTTGTAAATGATCCAGAAACAAGATCAGAAATTCTTATTAAAGTAAAAGCAGATTATTTCAATAACCCAATTTTAAAAACATTATTTGAAACAATAATTGATTTTTATAAAAAGAATAATGAATTTGATTCAGCTATTTTTAAAACTTATTTAAAAACTAATAATCATTATCAACAAGAAGAATTGATGAAAGCATTCTTAGGGATTCAAATTAATTATGAATCAATTGAAAACATTAACATCTATATGGAAACGTTATGTTGTTATTGAATGGAAAAACAATCAAAGATAATGTTTGCTAGTTGATTAGCTGAAAACTCTCCAGCTAATGTTATTCCTCAAAAAATGGAAGAACATTATAAAACAATAGCTGAAATCTCAAACGCTAGAATTTCAAATTCATTAATTATGATTAAAGAACTTGCAGATAAGTTCCAAGAAAAATTACGTATCATTGAAGAAAACAAAGGAAAACTATTAGGTACTAACACTGGATATGTTTCTTTAAACAATATGCTTAATGGTTTCCAACCAGGAGAAATGATTGTATTAGCTGCAAGACCAAGTATTGGTAAAACAGCTTTAGCTTTAAACTTTTTATTGAATGCTGCACAAGATTCAAAAGAAGATGAAGCAGTAGTAATGTTCTCATTAGAAATGAGTAATGATGTTTTATACCAAAGACTATTAGCTTGTGGCACAAGATACAATATTAAGAAATTCCAATCAGGGAATTTCACTCCTCAAGAAAAGATTGCTGTTTTCCAAAAACAACAAGAGATCTCAAAATTAAATATCTTTTTAGATGAATCACCAAATGTTAACATTTTAGATATTCAAGCTAAGGTTAAACAATTAGCTAAAGAAAAAAAGATTAAATTAATCATTGTTGATTATCTTCAATTAATTGATTCAGCAACTAATAAAAATAACCGTGCACAAGAAGTTGCACATGTATCAAGAACATTAAAATTATTATCACTAGAATTAAAGATTCCTATTATTGCTATTGCTCAATTATCTAGAAGTATTGAACAAAGAGCAGCAGATGATAAAAAACCAAAACTATCTGACTTAAGAGAATCAGGAGCAATCGAACAAGATGCTGACGTGGTAATGTTCTTAGATTATGATAGAACACAAATTGATCAAAACAAACAACAAGAAGATGGAACAGTTAAGTTCTCTTCTGAAGTAGTTGTAGAAGTTACAATTGCGAAAAATAGAAATGGTGAAACAGGTGTGGTGAAATTATTATTTGATAAAGCCACAGGTCGATATGTAGAAGTAAATAACTAAAAAAAAGGAAATAACAATTATGAACAAAAAAAGATTAGCGATTTTATTATCAACAGCTACAATTGGTGTATTGGGGACAACATTACCAATTGCTCTGACATCATGTTCAAGTCAAGCAAACCCATTCTTCCCATCTACATCTATCACAGCTAACTATAATGGTACTAAGTACACATTTATGTTTAAAAATAATGTACGTGGTGGTTTCTATTTAACTGAGACTCAAACTGATGGTACAACAAAAGAAATCACTAAAGATGAACTACAAGCTAATGTTAATAAAGCAACTCCAGAAGGTGGATTAACAGTAGGGTCTACAGTTTCACCAGAATATACTCAAGCAGTAGAAAAGATGAATGCATATAATGCTGTTGCTTTAGTATTAGGTTATTCAAATACATTATTTGACAACATTTCAGAAATCTTAATGAGATCTCCAAATGTTTTAACTGCTGCTAGTCAAGTTGATGTTTCACAATGAAATAAACATATCGCTACTGATAACGCTATGAAAGAATTTTCTATTGCAAAATTACAAGTTGCTGGAGAAGGTAAACAATCATATTCAATTGGTCCTAGAAATATTACTATGACAATCAATACAACTACAAATGCTGTACCAGGTACACAATATGAATCTGCTAAAGCAACTACTTATAATCAAGATTTAACTGTAAGTAAATATACAATTGACTATGGTTGATTTAAAAACGAATATTCAGGTGGTACTTGATTACAAGATTCAGATGCTTTAAATATTGTTAACAAAGCTTTAACACCAGATCAAAAAGCTATCTTTAAAAAGATTGGATTACCAGAATTATCAACAGGAGGTTATGGTTTTACTCAAACCTCATTCCCAATTAATTTTGCTGGAATTACTTATAACAATTTCCCAGAAGCTATCACTGATGCTAAAGATAAATCTAAAACTGTGTTCACAGGGATTTATAAAATCTCTGAAAGATATTACAATGTTCCAGGTGCTGATGGAAAAGATGAATTAAAATCAGGTGGATATTGTAAAGCATTCGGAATGAACTATGAACAAACATCTGCTATTACATCAATTAATTCTTCTAAATTCTTAAAAGAAGCAATTAAAAATAATCATAACTATATGTTAAGTAACACATGAAACTTAATTAACTATATTGGTTGATGTGCTTCTCAAACAGCAACAAACCAAGCAACTGATGAATGAGTTAAACAATATAAAACTCAATTCAAAGCAAATGCTTATATGTCAGAATCTACTGTAGCTACAAAATTAAGTGATGCTACATATACTACTGGAATTACTAATATTTATAAAACTATTACAAGATAAAAATTAAGGTAAAAACGAATATGCAATCTCAAGGACTTTCAGTAGGACAAGCAATATTGATATTCATAGCTTTCTTTATTGTATTGATAGTTGTTTCTTTAATCAAGAAGCTTTACTATTGAATAAGATATAGAAAGCGTTTTTACATTATTCCTAGAGTTTCTGTAAAAGGAATTTCAGTTATTGCAATGGTAATTTCTATTTCCATTGTAATCATTATGTTAATTACCATTGCATCTGCTGATTTAATGTCGGTAGTATTTAGAGCCTGGCCAGGTACCAGGGTGACCATTGAAGGGATTCTAATTAAAATTGGTGGATTATTATTTGGTCCATTTATTGGAATGTTTATTGGTGGAATGACCGATTTATTAACAGTTGCATTAACAGCTGGGGTATTCCACTATGGTTATTTGATTGCATCAATGGCATACGGATTAATCGGTGGAATGATTAGAAGTATCTTTAACTTCTCAAGAAAAAGATATAGTATCTTTGGGTTGTATGGAACAATCTTTACGATTGTAATTGCAGCAGCCATTGGTTTATTCTTACATTTTGGATTAACTGAAAATGTATTAAATGTTAGTATGTTTGGATTTGACTTAGATATTCCTAAATCATTAATGATTGGTTTAATTGTTGGATTCATGTTATCATCAGTCATTGTGATTTGGTTAGCATATGTCGTCCAAAAAGTTCAGTTAAAGAAAAACCCTAAGTCAAACTGATTTAGTGTGTTTGCTCCAACATTAGTTGCAGTATTATTATGTGAAGTTGTGGTTAATATTTTAATGATGCCATCATTTGATACTCAACTTACAACATTAAGTTATGTGCAATGAGTTACAATCAGATCATTATTATTAATTCCAATGGTAATTATTAATATGGTAATTATTTATCCAATCTTTAAAGTGGTTGTGCCATTGGTTAATTATGATTATTCAAAAGATTTGGTTGAATCATCAAAAGTTCCAATTTATGTAAATTAGGAGGAAGTATGGAAACTAAAATTAAACAAGCTATTTCTGAATTATATTTTGATTTAAATGATAAACAACGTGAAAGTGTACAAGTTGCTTATGATTCATTTAAAAGTGATTTAGAAATGATTAAGTCATTTAAATTACCAACTTCATTTAAATCTACAGAAGAAGTTTTAGGAACATTAAGAAAAGATGAAGTAGTAGCTACTGATGCTACACAAGAAGAATTATTTCAAAACTGTGTTAAATTCAATGATTCATATGTGGTATTAAAAAATGAAAAATAAAACTATTTTAGAATTACATAATGATTTATTAAATAAAAAAATTACAGTTCTTGAAATCAATCAATATTATTTAAATAATCTTAAAAAAATAATTGATGCTAAATCAAATGCTATTTTATTATCTTTTGAAAAACAAGTTTTAGAACAAGCTAAAGCATTAGATGTGTTAATTAAAAAAGATCCTAGTGTTTTAAAAGATAACTATTTGTTTGGTATTCCTTGTTCATTAAAAGATAATGTTTGTTTAAAAGGATATACAACAACAGGTGGTTCATTGTTCTTAAAAGATTTTGTTCCTTGTTATGATGCAACTGTTGTTAGTATATTAAAACAAAAGAATGTAATCTTTAACTCAAAAACAAATATGGATGAATTAGGTCTTGGAGGAACTGGATTATATTCAGGATTTAAAGATGTAATCAATATTGATAATCCAAAATATATTGTTGGTGGTTCATCATCAGGTTCAGCATTATTAATGCAACAATTTGGTTCAGTATTTTCAATAACTACTGATACTGGTGACTCAATCAGAAGACCAGCGAGTTTAATGGGTATTGTTGGATATAAACCATCTTATGGATTAATTTCTAGATATGGTGTTTTACCATATGCACCAAGTTTAGATCATGTTGGTGTGATGACTCGAAACGTATCTGATTTAGTTTATGTTTTAGATTCAATTGTAAAATATGATGCAAAAGATGCAACAAGTGTAGATAAAAAAATCAACTTCATTAAAGACTCTAAACCTATACCAAAAGTAACAATTGGTTTAGTTGATGGGTTAGAATCATATTGAACAAAAAACAAAGCTCATGAAAACTTCAATAAGTTTATAGACTCTTTAAAAACAAATAAAAATATTAGTTTTAAATCAATCAAAATTGACCCAAACTTAGTAAATATTATTAGTAGTTTATACAAAGTTATTTCTTATGCAGAAGCAGTTTCATCTTGAAATAATTTAAACGGATTGTTGTTTGGAAATAACAAAGATTTAAAATACTCAAACTTCGAAGATTTGTTATTTAAAGTAAGAACACAATATTTATCAGATGAATTAAAGAAAAGATTTGTATTAGGTAATATTGCAACTAATTATGAAAACTTTAATGATGTATATTTAAAATCAAAACAAATTGTTGAATACATTAAATCATTGTTCCATGATTATTTCAAAGACGTTGATGCATTCTTAATTCCATCATGTCACACAGATGGAATCTTGAAAGAAGATGTTTTAAACAATAAAACTAATAGTACTAAGATTGATGACTTAATGCAATTTGCAAACTTTGCTCATTTACCATCAATTACTATTCCATTATATTCAGAAAACAAATTACATTTTGGAATCAATTTATTTGCAGATAAATATGAAGATCAAAAACTAATTAATATTGCATTATTATTTGAACAATTAATTAAAGGAAGTAAATAATATGAGAAATTTTGAAGTTATTATTGGAATTGAAGTTCATACCGCTTTAAATACAAAAACTAAAATGTTTTCATCTTCAAAGAACTCTCATAATGATCCAGTTAATACCAATGTCTCTGAAGTTGATTTAGGATTACCAGGAACAATGCCTTTAGTTAATGAACAAGCTGTTGTTAAAGCGATTTGATTGGCTAAAGAATTAAACATGGAATGTAACTATCAAAACATTAACTTTGATAGAAAGAATTATTTCTATTCAGACTTACCAAAAGGATTCCAAATTACTCAACAATATAATCCAATTGCAACAAATGGATTCATTGATATCGGAAACAAAAAAGTAAGAATTGAAAGATTCCACTTAGAAGAAGATACTGCTAAACAAATTAATCATAATAATGAAATCTATTTAGATTATAACAGATGTGGATCTCCTTTAATTGAGATTGTAACTAAACCAGATATTTCATCTGGAACTGAAGCTGCAAACTACTTAAAAGAATTAATTAATATTTTAAAGTTCATGGACATCTCTGATGCTAAACTTGAATCAGGTTCTTTAAGAGCTGATGTTAATATTTCTTTAAGACCATATGGTGCTAAAGAATATGGAACTAAGGTTGAAATCAAAAACATAAACTCTGTTTCAAATGTCCAAAAAGCAATTGACTTTGAAATTGAAAGACAATCTAAATTATTATTAAGTAATCAAGAAGTGCAACAAGAAACAAGAAGATTCGATGACTCTACATCTTCTACAATCTTTATGAGACAAAAAACTGATGCAGTTGATTACAGATATATTTATGAACCAAATATTCTTAAAGTTAGATTAACTGATAAAGAATATCAAGAGTATTTAAAACAAAAACCTTTATCAATTAAAGATATTAAAACAAACTTAATGAACTTAGGTTTAAAAGAAGACGAAGTATTGTTTTTAATTAATAACTACGAACTTTATTTATTCTTCAATGAAATCTCAAAGAAGGCTAGTGCAACATTAGTGTATAATTGAATATGTACAGAGTTAGTTGGTTTATTAAATAAACAAAACAAATCATTAGCTGATTTCTCAGATGCTCAAAAACAAGAATTCATTGTAATGATTGATTTATTACAACAAGAAGAAATCAATGGTAAACAAGCTAAAGTAGTTCTTGAAAACATTGTCGTTAACAATAAAAAAACTTTAGATATTATTAAAGAAAATAATATGCAACAAATTAAAGATAAAAAAGTCTTAAAGGAATTGCTTGAAGTTGAAATTGCTGCTAATCCTAAAATGTTAGAAGAATACAATGATCGTCCTGAAAGAGTTGAAAAATTCTTTATGGGAATGATTATGAAAAAAACCCAAGGACAAGCTAACCCTAATGTAACAATTGAAGTTTTAAAAGAGTTAATCAATAAGGAATAAGACAATGGCACAAACAGATAAAAAATTAATTAGATTTACTAAAAAACTAGAAAAGATGGTTTTACTATATGGTAAAACAAAAGTTATTCAAGAAATTTCTAAAGTCTTAGATTTAGATTGCCATGTACATAGTCACGATGAACTATTATCTTGTTGTGGTAATCACCATCATGAAGAAGATAAAGAAATTGTTATTCAAAAACATTATGAAATTCATAAACATAATGAAGGGGAATAAAACACATGTCAATATTTAATACAAAGAAATATGTATTAGGTATCAGTGGAGGGCCAGATTCAATGGCTCTTTTGTATTTTTACAGAGCTTTTATAAAAGTAGCTTGTATTGTGAATTACAATAAAAGAGAAGATTCCAATGAAGATGTAGAACTTGTAAAAGACATGTGTAAAAAATACAAGGTTAAGTTAGAAATCTTAGAGATTGATAAAGAATACTATAGTCAAAATAAAATCAAGAACTTTCAATCTTGAGCTAGAAAAATCAGATATGATTTCTTTGAAGAAATGGCAAAGAAATATAATGCATCCAAAATCTTGTTAGCTCACCATGTTGATGACTTTGTCGAAACTGCTTACATGCAACAAGCAAAGAAATCAAAAGCTTTATTTTATGGAATCATGAAGAAATCAAAATGAAATGATTTAGAGATTTATCGTCCTTTCATTAATTGGTTTAGAAAAGACACAATTCAAAGAATGTGTGACCAATATAAGATTCCTTATAGAATAGATTCATCAAACAATTCAGATGAATATGAAAGAAATAGAATCAGAAAATTAATAGCTTCTTGACCTGAACAAAAATATTATGATTTCTTGTATGATATTAAAAAGTATAATAAGAAACATAATAAGCAAAGAAAACAAAATATCAAGATCTTTGCTAAGTTCACTAAGCTTGAATATTCTTTTGAATTCTTCAAGAAATTAACTGAAGAGCAAAAGTATTATTTGATTTATAACTTTTTGTCCACTAACAATATTTCAACTAAGTCTTATAGTAAGATATCAAATGTAATTAGTTTCTTGAATTCAGAATCTCAAAAGTGTTATCGTGTAGAACAATATTGATATATTAAAATTAGAAAACACAAAATTGTTTTGTTTAATACTGAACAAGAAGTTCAAGATGTCGTTGAAGAATAAAGATGAAATATCTAGTTAATAATTTAATAACTGATTGAAAAGAATTTCTTGATAACGAATTCAAACAATCTTATTTAATAAAAATAGATGAATTGTTATATCAATCAAATCAAATAATTTATCCAACTAAAGAAAACATCTTCCGTTGTTTTAATTACTTTAATATTGATGATACTAGAGTGGTTATCTTTGGCCAAGACCCCTATCATAATGTGGATCAAGCTAATGGGTTAGCCTTCTCAGTATCACAAGAAATTAAAACCCCGCCATCATTATTAAATATTTTTAAGAAACTAAAAATCGATACTAATATAACTAGAACTAATTCTGATTTACAAGATTGAGCTAAGCAAGGTGTATTATTGTTAAACAACGCTTTAACAGTTATAGAACATTCTCCAGAATCTCATTCTAAAATAGGTTGAATGGAATTTGTTATTCATGTAATACAACAATTGAATCAATGTAATCATCAAATCATGTTTGTATTAATGGGTAATCATTCCAAACAACTATATGAATACATTGATATTAATAAACATTCTGTTTTATTAACTTCACATCCTAGTCCATTGTCCGCTATTAGATGTAAGTTTTTTGAAAAAGATTTATTTAACAAAATTGATGAATTCTTAAAAAACAATAATTATAAAAATATCAAGTGATAAATATACTGAAATGTGGTTGTCCTTTTCAGTATATTTTATTTTTTAAAATTTTTACTAATTTGTCTTTACGTTTTAAAAAAAGTAGTAAAATAAAGGTATATATTTATTTAAATATATAAAGGGAAAAAAGATTAAGTAAATTTACATAATAGGGGATAAATTTATGAAATTGAAAAATAAGATTATAACAGGAGTAATTGCAGCCACTTCTTTAGCTGCAATACCTATTTCTATTGCTTTTTCAGCAACATCATGTGGTAGTGGTGAAGGAACACAAAATGCTACCCCTGAAGAAATTGCTGGGGATGCTGAAAACTCTCCAGTATCTGCAAAGAAAAATTTATTACCAGCTCCAGATGATAAGAAAATTTCAGGAGCTAGTTATGATTTAGATAGTGCTTTTTATTCTGGATATTGTTTTACTAAGAGTGATTTTAACTATAGAGTGATTGAAAACCCTAAAACAAAATTAGGATTTAAAAACCAACCTAAATATGCATTAGAAATTTATGGTGTAGCATCACCAAATGTAAACCTAATGGCAATGGCCGATAATAATGCAACAGGTTTAGTTTCTTATACAGATTCAGTATCTGGTAAGAGTCTTTCATTACCACTAGGTAGAATTGCAGATAATGCATTCTCATATGCAAAATTACCAGAAGATGTTGAATTATCAATTTACATTCCTGATTCAGTTTGTGAAATTGGTAACAGTGCATTCAGTAACATCAAAAGTACTATCAAATCATTACACGTTGGGAGAAGTGTAAGTACAATTGGATCAAGTGCTTTTTTGAACATTAAATGTAATCAAAAACTTATATTACCTTATGTGTTAACACAATTAGGACCAAGTGCGTTCCAAGGAACTCAATTTGTAGGACAATTAGCAATCCCTCCAAAACTAGGAGTGATTTCAAGTAATGCATTTGAATCTTGTAAGGGTTTAGTATCATTAAACTTTTCTTTATGTGAAAGTTTATCTGATATCCAAAACTCTGCTTTTGCAAATTGTACTAGTTTAACTGGTAAATTAAAACTACCTTTACAACAATTAAACCAAATTAGAGAAAATGCTTTCAAAAACTGTGAATCATATAAACACCAAATAGTTAAGATTCCTGAAGATTGTCAAGTAGGTCCAGGTCAATGAAAAACATTAGACTTTAGAAACCTAATTAAAGGATTAATTCCAAATAAAAAGTATCATCCAGGAGAAACATTTAATAAAAATGGTTTCATTTATCGAGTAATTAAAAATGACTTGTATGACCCAGATGACGTACAACCTCAAGATGGTTTAGAACTATTAGGGATGTCAGATCCAAGTATAGCAAGATTAAACAACTTAGCTGATGATTTCAAAAGTGGTATAGTTTCTTATGAAGAACCTTCAAAAGGCAAGATTGCTTTACCAGTATTAAAAATCAAAGAGGGTGCTTTTGAATCTAAAACTATTGTACAAGACTCAGGCAACCCTGTATATATTGAAATTCCTGATTCAGTAATTTCAATTGGTGATAGAGCATTTAGTAATATCACTAACAATGTATATGGGTTGACTTTAGGTAAAAGAGTAGAAATGATTGGTAACAATGCTTTCTATGCAATGAGATGTACTTCACCATTAATATTGTCTCAAGAACTAACAACAATTGGAGACTCAGCATTTGCTAATTCAAAATTCTCTTCTGTTTTAACAATGCCTGATTATGTTGAAACAATTAAACCAAATGCATTCTTAAACTGTAATGGTTTAACAAAAATTGATTTTAATAATGGATTAAAAACAATTGGTGAAAATGCATTTAAAGGTTGTACTGGATTAGCATGTAGATTAATTCTTCCTACAACATTATTAGATGTAGGAGCTGCAGCATTTAGTGGATGTATTACTTATGAAAACCAAGTAGTTAGAATTCAAAAAACAACAGTTGTTGGCCCAGACCAAGCTCCTCAATTACACTTTAGTCCTATTATGGATGGTGTAACTGAAAATGCTAAATGAGCATTAGGAGATGAGTTCTCAACATATGGATTAAGATATAGAGTTGTTAATAATCCGAGATTCTATAAAAACGCAGACAATGATGATTATAAAGAACCAGAATTTGGTTTATCAATTGTAACTTGAGACACAGTTAAATTAAGAAACCTAGATCACTTAGCAGATGATGATAAAACAGGAATAGTTTCTTGTCAAGAAGAATCAGCATTAGCTGCTAAAGGTCCATTGTCTTTACCATTAGTTTCAATTGGTGCAAACGCATTTAAAGATGGTACAATCCGTGAATCTAATAGTATTAACATTGTTATTCCAGATTCAGTGTTTAATATTGAACCAAATGCATTTAATGGGCTAACAAACAATATTAGTTCTATTAAATTCGGTAGTTCCTTAAATAGTATTCAAGACTCAGCTTTTGCTAATACAAAAATACCAACATCAATTACTTTCCCAGATTCATTAGCTTCAATTGGTACTAACGCTTTTTATAAATCAACATTGCAAGGTGATTTAACTATTCCAAACTCTGTTAAAACAATTGGAACAAGTGCTTTTGCATACTCAAACATTAGTAAATTAAATATTGGAACTGGTCTTACATCAATTCCTCAACAAGCATTTATTTCATGTGCTTCATTAACAGGAAATTTAGTAATTCCGACTAATATTCAATCAGTAGATGAAAATGCATTTAATGGAACTGGAATTACTGGATTAACATTAAATGAAGGTTTAGTTAACATTAAAGATTCTGCATTCTATAATTGTAAAAAATTAGCAGGTACATTAAGCATGCCTAAATCAGTAATATCAGTTGGTAACTATTCATTTGATAATGTTGCATTTCCACAACAAGATGTATTGATTTCAAATGATTGTAGAGTAGCAGCTACTCAACAAGCAACATTACACTTTATTTATCAATATGATCATTCAGCAAAATTAGAAAACAGTTCTTGAAATACAGGAGATACATTCTGAAGAAATGGATTCCAATATCAAATCATTGGTAGTGGTTCTTCAAGATCATTAAAATTAATTAATGCAGCAAAAGCAGCTGACTTTGAAAAGATGGCTGATAATAATGATAATGGTTTAGTATCTTGTTTAGATAATGCAGTTAAAGGAAGAATCTCTTTACCTTTAACAGTCATTGACTGTACATTAGGTAATAACTATACATATAATAAAACACCTACTAAGATTATTATTCCAAACTCAGTTACAACAATTGGAAACAATGTATTTAAAAACTTCAGCGGTAATTTAACAGAATTAAAATTACCAGAAGGTTTAACATCAATTGGAAGCTATGCATTCTATGGTGTACAAGCTAACTGTGAATTAGAGTTACCATCTACATTAAAGAATATTGGTTCATATTGTTTCTCTAGAGCAACATTTAATGGACAATTAAATCTTCCAGATTCAATTATGAGTATTCCAGATTCAGCATTTAGCTATGGTAAATATACTGGACTAAAATTACCTAAGAATTTAAGTACAATCGGTCCAAGTGCTTTCTCTAGTATTCCAACTATGAAAGGTAAATTATCAATTCCAGGATCTTGTACTCAAGTTTCTAACCAAGCATTTAATAATTCAGGATTTGATTCAATTGAATTAAATAATGGATTAGTTACAATTGGTGAATTTGCATTCAATAGTTGTACATTCTCAGGAACAGTTACAATTCCGGGAAGTGTTAGAAATGTTGGAGACAACGCTTTCCAATCATGTCAAAACTTACAAGGTGTAACGTTTGCAAATGGTTTAACTACCATTGGTAGAAGAATGTTTGCTGACTGTACTAATTTAACAGGAACTATTAGTGTTCCAAATTCAGTTAGATACATTGGCGAACAAGTATTTAGTGGGGACTTAAAACTAAAAGACCAAGACGTATTAGTAGCATCTGGTACTACAGTTGATCCTAACAATATTTCAAGAGTTCACTTTGTATACAGCATTAGTGGTGAAAACAGAGAAACAGTTTATCATGATAACTCTGTATATAATGTTGGTGATACATTTGTGAAAAATGGAATGAAATATGAAGTTATGACTAACCCTAAAAACAGTAACCAAAGAGGTTTAAGAATTATTGAATTCACAGATCCTTCAAAAGTTACACTAAGCAACTTTGCTGATAATAACTCAACAGGGATGGTGTCATACAGAGATGCAAATAAAGGTAGAATTAGTTTACCATTATTAGAACTAGGTTCTCCAACAATTGAAGCTTCACCTAACTATATGTCTCAAAACATGAGATTCTCAAATGGTGGAACTTTACAATTCTATATGCCAGATACAGTTATTAATATGTATGGTGGTTGTTTCTACCACATTGAAAACGCACTATCTACATTCCACTTATCTACAAGATTAGAATACATTGGTCAAAGTGCATTCTGTGACAACAACGTAGCAGTCGAATTAGTGCTTCCAGCATCATTAACAATGATTAAAACTAGAGCGTTAAGAATGAATAGCTTTACATATATTACGACTCCTGCTAGTACTAAAGGATTAACTATTGAAAAAGATGCATTCTTATTCTGTAACAACTTACAAAAAGATTACTATTGATACAGAGTTTACTTCAAGAAACTAGAAGATCAAAGTAACTCAAAAATCCACATCCTATAAGATAATAAAAACCAACCTATCATGGGTTGGTTTTTTGTTTGATGATTTTATTTAGTTCTAGTTAATGATGAAACCATACTTCCAGATGGTTGTGAGAAATCAATTAACATATCATCATAACCTTTGTTGTTATTGTTGATAGTTGGATTCTTTTTAATGAATGCCATTAATTTTCCTCATTTTTTATCATATTGTTGTTGAGTTCCATCTGGGTTATCTTTTAATCATTCGTTGAATGATTTACCAAATTTTTGAGTTCCTTTAATTTTACTAGCATCTTTCATTACTTGTAATAATGTTTCTAATACTTGAGTATCTGGTAAAGTATATGAATCATCTTGACCTGATGAAATAATAGCTTCTTTTGGATTAATCGCTTGGATAAAATCTAATGTATTACTTCCTTCAGTACCACTACCGTGGTGAGCTACTTTGTATACATCTGAAGCTAATAGTTTTTTATTAGCAGCAGTCATTTTGTTGAATGTTGTTCCAGTAGCATCTCCTGAGTATAATACTTTTTTGTTATCTCAGATGAAGTTATTGATTAATGTTCATGAGTTAACGTTTTTATCATTAACATCAGTACCAGCTAAGATTTGGATCCCACCTTTATAATTATTAGCAGCATCATAGATACTTAAGAATTGTTTAGTTTTAGTTGAGTTGTCTAAGAAGTCTTTAGAATCATAGAATGTAGCATTCTTTTCTTTTAAAGCTGTTAGAGTTTTTTTACTAGTTGCTGTAACTGTTCCGTTTGCATAATCATATAAATATTCAGAATAGTTAAGAGCAACTTTTAAATTGTTGAATGTGAATCTGCTTTCTTTTTTAGCATTTAGTAAGTAAGGGAAGTTACCAATGTGATCATAGTGGAAGTGAGAGATAAACATCATATCAATGTTTTTAACTCCATCTTGAACCAACTTATCACAATATTGTTTTCCTAAATCATCTAATCCTTTGTTTACTCTACCTGCATCAACTAAGATGTTATAGTTATCATTTGCTGTTGTGAAATCATTATCTTTTGATAATTGGATTAATGCTGCATCTCCCTGTGCAACATTGTATTGAATTGCTCTAGCAGTTGAATAACCATCAAGTCTTACTGGATCTTTTGAAGTAACAAGTTCAATTTTATCTCCAGTAGGTTTATTGGGGTCTACGTTTGGTTTATTTGATGATTTATCAGTTACTTTAATTGTTATCTTGCTAGATGCAATAACTTTTTCATTACCTGCAATATCTCAGTCAACTAATGAAACTGTAATAGTTGCTTTACCAACAGATACTGGAACTAATGTTGCTGTAGAACCTTTTCCTTTTACAGTAGCTATATCAGGGTCTGATGTTTCTCATTGAAATTTATTTAACCCTTGATTAGTAGTTGTTGCTTCTAATGTGATTTCTGGATCACTAACATCTATTTCTTTAATTTTGGTTGTAATTTTTACTGTTGTTTTCTTGTTTGGATCTTCGAAACAAGATGATAATGCTACAGCTGGAATAATACTTGTAGCAACTAATCCTGCAGTTAAGCAAGATGTCAATATAATCTTTGTACTTTTCTTCATAATACATTATGTTATACACCATTAAACAACAAATTGCTTATTTAAATCTTATATTGTAGGTTGTCAAAATATAAAAAACATCTAGAGAAAAATCCCTAGATGTTAAATATTATGCTAATAATGTTTTCAATAATACTTCAACTGCATAATTAGCAGCCTTTTGAATCATTTTCTTTCTTGAAAAAGAAGGTTGTAATAATAATTCATATGCATTAGTAATACCTAATACAGACACTCCAATAAAGAACATTCCAACCGGTCTGTTTTCACTTGGGTCGGGTCCTGCATTTCCTGTAACTGATAAAGCGATATCAGTGTTTAAAAGTTTTGCGGTATTAGTAGCCATTTCATCTGCAGTTTGATCTGAGATTGCTGAATGATGAACAATTGTATCAGCTTTAACACCCGCTAATACTACTTTAGCTTCATTACAATATGTAACTAAACTTCCTTTAAATATTTGAGAAATCCCTGAAACTTGTGTGAACATTGAAGATAAGTATCCACCTGTTGCTGATTCACAAAAAGAAATTGTTAGTTTTTTATCTTTTAAGATTTGAATTGCTTTGCTTAAAATCTTATCCATAATTATTTATTAAATTTATCCTTTAACATTTTCTTTTGGACTTTTAGAAAGTTTTCTTGAAGTACTTTCGGAGGAGTTTGAACAAAGATGTTTTCACATTTAAATTCAAAGCCTTCATTAACAGCATACTTAGGAATAATGTGTAAGTGAAAATGATTTACTACTTGTCCAGCAATTTTTCCTTGGTTAGATAAATAGTTGATTCCTCATGCATCAGTTTTCTTTGAACGTTCAATTACTTTAGCAACATGTTGTGCTAATAAAATTACTCCACTTAAGTGTTCTGGAGGACATGTTGCTAAATCACAACAATGAACTTTAGGAATCACTAATGTGTGCCCTTCTGAAATAGGGTTTACATCTAAGAAAGCAATTGCATGATCATTTTCAGCAATGATGTAAGCTGGAATTTCTTTGTTAATGATTTTACAAAAAATACAATCTTTCATTTTCTACTCCAGACTATTTAATTGATTCCACATGTTTACATTTAGGGAATCCAGTACATCCAATAAATTTTTGTCCTTTTTTGTTTGTTTTATAAACTAACTTGCTATTACATTCAGGACAATTTCTTCCTTCAACATATTCAATCTTTTCTAATGATTGAGTGTATTTACATTTAGGGAAGTTTGAACAAGCAACGAATTCTTTGTTGAATCTTGAAACCTTGTAATATAGTTGAGCATTACATTCAGGACATAATTGGTCTTCAACTATTCTGTTTTCTTTTTTCTCAATCTTATTGTATGCTTCTTTTACTTCATTAGTAAAATTAGCATTGAATCTGATTAGTGGATCTTTTCAATCTTCTAGTCCACTAGCAATTTTATCTAAATCATTTTCCATATCAGCTGTAAATTTTTTACTAATTACATCTGAGAAGTTTTTAGTTAATAAATCAATAACATTCATTCCTAATTCATTTGGAATCAATTTTTGTTTTTCTTTATTAATGTAACCTCTAGTTTCACCAATTCTTGCCATTGTTGAATAAGTAGATGGTCTTCCTACTCCACTTTCTTTTAAAGCAGCAACTAAAGTAGCTTCAGTATAGTATGGTGGTGGAGATTTTTCTTGTTTTTCAAGGTTGATCTTATCTGTTTCAAATTCTTGACCAACTTTTAAATTAGGTAGTTTGTGTAAGAATTCTTTTTTAGTTTTTTGATAGAAATCTAAAGCTAAATATCCATCAAACAATAATTCTTTGTGAGTTAGTACAAATTCATAATTATTGTTGTTAAACATTAATGTATAGTTGTTAAATGATGGAACGGCCATTAAACTAGCAACTGTTCTAGTTCAAATGATGTTGTATAGTTTAACGCAGTCTTTGTTAATTTGAGCATCATTTAATAAAGATGATGGTGTAACAGTAACATCAACTGGTCTAATCGCTTCATGGGCATCTTGCACATTAGCATCTTTTTGTTTCTTTTGTTGGTTAACTCCAACGAAATAATTATTTCCATAGTTTGAAACAATATAGTTTTGTGCTTCTTTCACAAAATCTTCATTCAAACGTTCTGAGTCAGTTCTTGGATATGAAATCAAAGCAACTGTTTTGTTGTTATATTCAACCCCTTCAAATAATTTTTGAGCAACTAATGTTGTTTTAGAAGTTCCTCAACCTAAATTAATTGAAGCTAATTGAAGAAGTTTATCTGTCGTTAATGGAGTTAGTGGTTCTGAACTACTAACCTTTGCTTCTGAAATGTTTGTTAAAGTAAATTTATGAGACAGCTCAGACATTACTTTTTGAGCTTCTTTTTCATTTGCAAATCTAAATGGAATTGATGAATGAGTTGTTTCTTTATAAGATTCAAATTGTTTTTTGAAATCCACAAAATCAATGAATACATCATTTTTGATTTCAGCATTAATCTTTCATCAGAAACTTGGAACAAATGCTCTTCTTTCTAATTCTCTTTCAACAACGAATAATAATGCAACTGATTGAACTCTACCAGCTGAGATTGCATTTAAAGAGTATTTGATAAAACTAGAAAGTTTATAACCGATAATACGATCTAAAATTCTTCTAGTGAATTGAGAGTGTACTAAGTTGAAATCAATTTCATGTTTGTTTTCAATAGCAGCTAAAATAGCTTTTTGAGTAACTTCATTAAAAGTAATTCTTGAACATTTTGATTTTTCTTTTTCAGGTAATAAATCATAGATGTGTCAAGCAATAGCTTCTCCTTCCCGGTCAGGGTCGGTTGCTAGATAGATTTCAGATGATTTTTTAGCAGTCGCTACAATCCTTTTGATTAATTCATCTTTTGAATCTTTTGATTTAGCCCCAACGATTTGTCAATAAGGTTCAAATGTTTTATCGTCAAAACCTTTCTTTTTGTTTAATTCTCTTAAGTGCCCATATGATGCAATAATTTCATAGTCAGGCCCTAAATAAGATTGGATAGTCTTAATCTTATTAGGAGATTCCACAATAATTAATTTTTTGTCCATTTACTAACTCCTTAGGAATATATTAATAAAATTATATATTATTTTCAAATATATAAATAAAGATTTTGAAATGCATATATAAGATATTAATTATCTATATTAATGATGAAAAATGCTTGATTGCATGTTGAATCTATGAAAATTTGCATCTCTTTTTTTTTTTTTTTTTCAAAAGAAAAAGATGTACAATAATGATTGTTAAGAAAAAAATATACAGATGTCTTAGAAAGGAATATATTTATGAAAACAAAATCCAAGATTATATTAGGATTATTGGGGTCAGTATCTTTAGTTGTAACCCCAGTTTCAATTGCATTAACTGCAACATCGTGTGGATCTAGTAGTGGTTCAGATAGTTCTGAATCTCCACAGCAACCAACTGAACCAGTAAAAAAACCAAATAGTAGTGATAACCCAGTTGAACCAGATGATGGAAGTTTAGATACAAAATTCTTAGCATCAGGAATGAATGATGTATTCTTACAAAATGACTTTTTAACTAATCATTTAACAGCAGATACTCTTTTAAAAAGTATTAATAATCCTGAAACTATTAGTACATTGAAAAAAGCAATATATGATAATTCAGATACGATTTTTAGAAACACTCCAGAAGGGTTTTTACCTAGTTTAGCAAATGCAACATTAACTGTTGAACGTGCTAATAAAAATGACTTGAAGTTTACATTAACAGATATTAAAAAATTAAACTCTAGTGGAAAAGTTATTAATGGATCTAAATTATCAACATTTGTACATTGTAAATTAATTACTTCTGTTAATGAACAAACATATACTAGTATTTTAAACTCATTTAATATCAATAGATTACGTCCACAACAAGTTATTTCATTCCTTCAACAAAACGAAGAACAATTTAGATTTAAATTGGTTCAAGAATTTGATAATCTTTTTTATTTAGCTCCCCCAGAATTAGCAAAAGCTATTAAAGATGGAACAGCCAAATTTGATTATAGTGTTGGTAAAATTGGACATACCAATTATGTAATTGTGAAGATGTCTAATGCACCATGAAATACAGATATTGAAGATAATGTTATTGGAGAAAATGATGAACTTTCAATTTCTCCAAGACAATATTATGATTATCCTAGTGATTTCAGATATGGTACTGGATTATCAACATATTTAGATACATTCTTAACTGAAAGACCAGTTGAACAATACACACAACAACAAGCCATTGATATATTCAACAAACACATTCCAGAAATCAAAGAACAATTGAAAACAAATTATGATACTTGATTAGGTAAAGATCAATGTCCAACTGAATTCCCAGCATCATTAGATGGTTCAACAATTACTTTCGAACCACTTGATAAAGATAAAATAAATATTGTATTAAGCAATGTTACTTTATTTGGCCAAGGTGGACTTGTAGCAACTAACCAAACTGGGAAACATACATTAGGTCGTTATTACGAAAGAAATACAAAAATCAATAATGCAAAATTTGATGAATTCCTATCAACTTTTGTTCCAAATTTTGAAAACTTAAATCGTTTCCAAGTTCAATACTATATCCAAGATAATGAAGATAGATTTAGACAAGAAATAATAAAACCTGAATCAGGAGTATTTGTTGATGTTCCAGATAATTTTGCTAATAAATTATTAGATAAAACTGCTACACCAATTTACTTCTCTACAGGTGGAACAATGACTTCTTATGGAATGACTGTTTCGTTCACTAATTTAGATGTATATAAAGCTAATGAAATAGTTTCAAACACGATCACAGGAACATATGAATCGCCAACAAAAAATGAAACAGAAATTGTTCAATCTGAATTTGATAAAATGTTTGCTCAATGAGTTCCAGATTTTTCAACAATAACTGCATGAGAAGCATATGATATCTTGTTACCTCATCTAGATGAAATGAAACAATATATAGTTGCAAATGCAGATAAATGTTTTACTAACATACCAAGAAACTTTGTAGAAACTTTGAAAACAAATGGTAGATTAAAATTAGAATTATGAGAAGATTCTGGGCATGATTGTAACTCAAGATTAGAAATTACTGGTATTGATAAATTTTTTGATTATAGAATCGATGAAGGTTCATTTGTTTATGTAAGTACTCCAGCTTCTAAAGTAACTACAACTATTTTAAAAGATAAGTTAGCAGAAGTTTGTATGAGTTATTTCCCTACACCAGCAACAGTTGCTGTAGACCAAGCAATTTCAACATTAAATACTAATAATAAAAAAATCATGGAACAAATTCATAATAATTTGGGTACATATTTCACAAACTATCCACAATACTTTAATGATGTTTTTGATCCAAAATATCATGAATTAACTTTTGAAAAAATTGATGAACACACAATTAAGGTTATTTCACCATGATTAAGAGTTTATGACAATGGTCAAATAAGCCCTAAAGAAATAAAAATTGATTGACAACTAACAGGATTTAATAATCCAACTCCTGCTCCGGAACCAGCTCCAGCACTTGCACCTGACCCAACAGCATAATTTAAAGTAAATATTTAATCATATCCACATAAATGGATATGATTTTTTTGTATTAATATATAGGTTAGTAAGTCTTAGAATTTATTAAAAAATAAATTTAAATTAAAAATTTTTTCGTTTTTTGTGCATAATTTTACCCCCCCTATTTTTTGCTATAATTAAAATGTAAAATATTTTGAAAAGGGGATTTTTATGAAATTAAAATCTAAAATTTTGTTAGGAGCATTTGGTGCGGTAGCTTTAGCTGCTATTCCAACTACAATTGCTTTAACTGCTACTTCATGTGGTACATCTAGTGTTTCTTCAAGCACTCCAAAAACTGAAACACCAGTATCTGTTGGAAGTTCATCAGTTAACTCTCCAATTGCAATGGAAAACTCTCAATTTGAAAAAATGGCTGCTTTCTCTTTAAAAGCTGTTGATTCAAATGTTTACCAATTAACTATTAAAAACAAAGATTCAACAAAAGGTACAGTAACTTTTGCAGATGGATCAATGGTTAAAAATTTCCAAGTTGGGGATAAAATTGTAATCAACGTTAATGCAACTGATCCAGCTTATACTGTGGGAACAGTAAAAGTACACGCTGCATCTAATGTTGACAAAGATGGAATTGGAAACTGAACATTAGGAGTTGACCAATTAAGTGAAACTCAATATACTTTCCAATTACCTGAAAAAACTAACGCTTTAGGTGAACCAAACAAATTCTATGATGAAACTCAAGAATTAAGTGTTGACGTTACTTGAACACCTAAAAAATTCAACGATTGAACTTACGATTGAATCAATGGTACAGACGCAGGAGTTTACATGTTAAAATTAACTTCTGATTTAGAATTCGACGATGTTGCACATCCAAATTTAAAAATGCAAGCACCTGAAGGTTCAAACAACACAATCTACAGAATCTACATGAATGGATTTAACTTATCTATTAAAAACATGACTATTCCATCAGGAGTACAATTAATGTTTATTAATAACAAAGAAAACACATTCGATACTAAAGCTCCAGTAGTTTCAATTGCACAAGGTTCTAGCTTCAAAGAAGCAAGTGTAAAAGGTGGTATTGGTAGATGAGGTTCAGTTGAATTCTCAGATGAATTAAACACAATCTTAAACCTTAATGTATACAGAGGTTGAGGAATCAACTAATCAATTTTAATTGGTTGTAAATAAAACAAAATCATATCCGCACTGGATATGATTTTTATTTGGTCGTATTTAATAAAGTGATTTGTTTTGAATCACAATATTCTTGGAACTTAACTTTGAATTTATTATAGCTATCAATGAAAACATAAGTTTGATCTAGATTACAATATTCAGGTAAAGTTTGTTCTAATAGTCAAACTGAATCTTCATCAACATCCTCTAATCAAATTCTAAACTTATAACTTTTTAGAATCAAGATGTTTTGAGCTAAAGCTCCAAAGTCTTGTTTTTTATAATTAACTTTGATTCTGATAATGATGTCATCAGGATCTAATTCTAATTCATTAATCTTTGCTTTAAAAGCTTGATAATCAAAGTGGTAATTAGTAAGTTGTTCATAAGGATAATCTAAGATAAGTTTCTTATCATCTTCTTTTTGAAATAACTTCAAGGTTTCGTAAGATAGATATCTGAAGATATCAACATATTTATCTTGGGTTTTAATAAAGTTGATAAAATCAATTCGATTAAAGATTAGATTAGGCATATATAATACATTTAATTCTAATCATGATTTTCTAACATTAGAAACATCAATGCTTAATTTAATTTTAGATTTTTCTAATCCAATATTATTTAAGTTGATGGTTTCAATTTTACTTGCTTCATGTAAGATTGGATCAAATAATATGAAGTTAGTTTTTTTATCATTTTTATGTCTCATTAAAATGATTTTATTAATATCATCTACATTTTGAATTGATTGAATTTGAGATCCAATAATACTGAACATGAATTTAATATCCAGTGGAACTTTATCTCCATCAATTAAAATATATTTATCAATCTTAGATAACAGTTGTTTTAGTTCATATAGGATTTTATTTTGTTTTGCAAATGGATTTGATAAATCATTTGATAATTCATTATCCTTGATTTCTAAAACAAATGAGATTAAACCAAATTTATTGATAAAGAAAATAGGATTATATTTTTTAACCTTATAATAAACAAAGTTTCTTAAAAAGCTATTTAATTTATTTACTACTTCAATTGTGTATTCAGGAGCACAATTGACTTTGTTAATATAAATACTACAATTTAATAACATGTTGTTTTTAAACTGTTTCTTTGAAATCATTTTATATGCATATTTATAGTTGTAATAGTTTTCTGTTTGATAAATTGTTAAGTCATTGATATCAAGAATGTTATTAATAACTTTATAAAAAGTATCAAATAATATTTTAGAAACTATAAATACTAAGAATTCAAATAACACTCAATACAAAAACATACTCATGTATCTATGAACCATTACATAGTATGCTGCTGCACTTACTCCTGATGCAATAATATAAATGATACAGAATTGCCATAATTTATTAAACTTTGTTTCAATGGCTACTAGAAACAAGATAGCATAAACAACAATTACTAATAATGACATAAATGTTGTATGAGCATTGTTAATATCATATTTGCTATACATTACAAATGCATAGATCATAACTGAGATGAATACTCCAACACAATTGATTAATCCATAGTAATTAAAGTAGATGAGCACAATAATGTTGGTGGCTATATAACACATGATAACAATGTTGAAATAAAAGGTATCATAGAAAATTAAGCTACAGGAGTTTAAGATACTAATCCCCATCATAAAACAAACATTGGTGATTCTTCTTTTTGCTTTATTTTCTAAGAAAAGTTTAAACTTAGCATTAAATTTAGATAGAAGATAAAAAACAAAAATTATACCAATCACAGCTAATTGGTATAAGAGCACATATATTGTTTTAATAAAAAAATCAGGTTTAGTTTCTCACATATTAAATATTTTATAATGAGATAAGGAATTTATGAAACTTAATAGTAATAAGGGAATGTTTTTAGAATCAGTGATAAATAATTCAAATGAATTTTATTTAATTAATAAAATTGCATATATTCAAAAATATGAAACCCCTATTAAAATATGCAGTATTCAAGATAATATTGTGACAGGGAAATTATTTAAAAAAGGAATCGTTGATTACTTTGGGATTTATCAAGGTAAATATGTGTGTTTTGAAGCAAAGCAAACAATCAATCATTTATTTAGTTTAGATAATATTCAAGATCACCAAAAAGAGTATTTGTATAAAGTTAAGGAATTTGGTGGTGATGCTTGAATTATTTTGTTTTTTAACAAATTTAATAAGTTCTTTAAGATTGAAATTGAACCGTTATTTAATGCAAATAAGAAATCAATTGATTTAGAGTGATGTAAGCAAAATGCTAAAGAATTGAGTTTAATTTTTCCTGGTAGGATTAATTACTTGTAGCTTTTAATTCTTTTAGTTCTAAACTGATGTTATCTAACTTGCTGTAGATTTCTTCTTTTCGATTAATTAGATCTTGGATGTTTTCATTAATTGTATTTAATAACTTATTACTGATGTTTGATTCGATGTTTTCTTTGATTAAAAATGTTATTGATTTCTTAGCTGAAAATAGATTAGACATTTTTGTTGAAACATCTTTCTTTTGCATTTGCAATAGTCTTCTTTCATTGATTAAAGTCTTTACTTTTTCTTGTTTTGAAGTGTTGTTCATTATTTTCTCTTTTCTTTATATTAAATTGATAATTTAAAGTTAATTATAATATAATTAATTTGAAGATATGAGATTAACTCATATTTTTTTTATTGGATAGATGGGAGAAAGAATAGATAAATGACCAAGAAAACAGCAAAAAAAATTGGTTTAATTGCTTCAATATCTGTTTTGATTAGTGCCGTTATTGGTATTGGTATATTTTTCAAAAATGGAACAGTATTTGAAAATAACAATAATAATGGAGTTGGAGTACTTATATCATGAATCCTAGCTGCAGTTACAGCCTTTGCAACAGCGTTTTCTTTCTGTGAAATCGGATTTGGGAATAAGCGAGGTGCAGGATTAGCGGGTTCTGTTGAAGAAATGTATGGGAAGAAGTTCGGAAGGTTTATTAACTTCAACCAATCATTCTTTTATGCAGGAATTTTAAATATTTGTATTGCTATATTTAGTGCTGAAGCTTTGTTTAATGTATTTATGTCAGATGAGCAGAAAGCCACAACCCATGTTGCATTTGTATTTTTAGTAGCTCTTGGTTTATTAGCTGTCTTCTTAGTGTTTAACTATTTTTCTACCAAATGATCTTCAAGATGTTTAGTGGTTGCTACATTCTTGAAGTTCCTTCCATTAATTATTGTTGGTTTAGCCGGAATTATTTTCGGGGCAATGCATCCAGAAAATTCTTTATTTGGCGCTACCCCAGGTGGTGTTATAGAAACCACGGTGAATGGGGTAACAACAACAGAACCGGTTGTTAAAGTTGGTCCTATTTCTGTTCAAGGAATTTTATCTTCATTGCCAGCTATTTTATTTGCCTTTGATAGTTTCTTATCAGTTGGTAATATTAAATATGAAATGAAGGAACCAAGAAAACAAGTACCTGCTACAATGGTAATTGGAATGTGTATTTGTATTGCATTCTATTTGTTAGTTACTATTGGTCAAATTCTAACCAGTGCAGGAATTGCTGTGAATGTGTTCCAAACCATTAACAACATTACCCCAGGTTCATTTAGTGAGAAAGCACTAACTGGATTTAAGATATTCATCAACGTGTTTATCTTGATTGCTATCCTAGGAGTTTTAAATGCAATTACATTAGCATACCTAAGAGCTTTTGAACAATGTGTGCATAACAGAATTTTCTATGGATATTGATTGTTTAGTACTTCAGCTAAACATGATCGTTATAAAGCAGGATTGATTCTATCTATCTTAATTTATTTCTTCTGGTGATTATTGTTATTTATTCCATCGGTAGTTCTTAACTCAGATGTGTTTGTTGATGGATTATCTAACTTCCCAACATTATTCATGTTCTTTATTTATGGAACAGTAGTGTTGAAAGGAATTATTAATAGAGCACAAAAGAAACCGAATGCAGAAAAAGTAAAAGGATTCTTAGTATTCGCTCCAATTGCTGTAATTGGTTGTTATTTAGCGTTTGGATATCAATTCTTCTATTACTTCTCAATCAGTACATTTATTACACCATATGCAACAATCAACTGAGGTTTGTTCTTTAGTCATGGTTTAAATGTTCAACAATGGCAAGGAGCTATTTGATTCTTCTTTGCAATTATTATGTTTGTGTGTGTTCCATTCTTGAACGATGCCTTATTAAAAGCAAAATATAATAAAATAAATAAAACTTTACAACAATGTAATGTAAAATTAATTAATAGTGAGTATATTAAGGAGTTAATGGTTTAGTATGTCAAAAACGGTTACGCTAGTTTGTGAAAATTGTTTAAGCCGTAATTATACTACGACTAGAAACAAATATGCAACAGAAAGATTAGTAATTAAAAAGTTCTGTAAGTTCTGCAATTGCTCAACATTACATAAGGAGACTAAGTAATGCCTAATAATAAAATCAAATATAAGTTAAGCAAGTTGCAACGTAAGATGCAACGTAAACAAGAACAACTACTTCGTGAAGGGGAAGAAAACGAAGCAGAAAAATTAAAAGAGGAAATGGAAAGACAACAAAAAGCTTATGAAGAAATTGTTGTCTTCAAACATAAGATTAAATTAGCTATTCTTAGAAGTAAAGAACTAGATAAAGAATTCAAAGATAAAAGAGCTAATTATGCAACCAAGAAAGAATTCAAACAGGCTTATAAAGAAAACAAACAAAAAAGAAATGCTGTTATCTTTAAACTAAAAGAAGAATTGATTGATTTGAAATTAGCTTATGCATATGAATTCGAAACAACTAATTTTAAAATCAAAAGATGATTTTATGGGATGATCAAAGAGTTCCAAAGAATCTATTGGTTAAAGAAAAAACAATTAGCTTATTCATTTATTACAGTTATTATCATTACATTATTCTTATCAACATTATTCTTAATCATTAACTTAATTTTCGCAAGGGGTATTTAAAATGCAAAACAATGACGTATTTCAATGATATATTGTTACTACTGTAGGTGGTAAAGAAGCTTTAGTTCAAGAAAACTTATTAAATAAAATTAGAACATTTGGTTTCCAAGATAAAGTAAAAGAAATCAAAATTGTTTATGAAACAGAAACAACTGTTGAATTATTCACACCTGAAGAAGCTCCTAAAAGAATGGTGAATACAGAAAAAGTTAAATGAGAAACTATTACTGATAAAACAGGAGTTAAATACAAAAGAACAAAAACTGAAGTAAAAAACAAATACCCAGGATATATTTTTATCAACATGGTTTTAGTTGATGATTTATGATTTGTTATTCGTAACACACAACTAGTTACTGGGATTGTTGGGTCTTCAGGGAAGAACTCAAAACCAACTCCAATTGGAGAATTAGAAGTAGAAAAATTATTCCAAACAGAAAACTCACAAGAACAATCAGAACCACAAGAAAAACAATTATATAAAGCTCACTTTAATATTGGTGATCATGTTAAAATCATATCTGGTGCACTTGAAGGTAGTGTAGGGGTTGTTAAAGCAATTAATGAAGGAAAAGGAACAGCAAGTGTTTCAACTGAAATGCTAGGACAAACATCAGTATTTGACAATGTTGACTTTGAAGACATTGAAGTGATAAAGGAAGCTCAAGATGACTAAAAGACATCTTGAGATGTTTATTAAAAGAAGAGAAAGTTTAAAAAACTCTTCTTTTATTGCAATTAAGGGGACACTAATAGAAAAGTTACCAACTGGATTAGTTTTTTCATTTTATAACCCAAGAGTTGAGAAGGTTGAAGAAGGGTTTATTGAAAAGAAAAATCTAGAAGGAATGAATGAGTTAGATATTGAAGAAATCTTTAAACCTCATTCTGAACATATGCTTTTATTGACAAGTCTTAGACATCAGGATTATGCTTTATTAAATTATCGTGCTATTCATCCAGAGATTTGTGAAAAACCAAAAAAGATAATTCCAACATGTGGGCATTATAGGGGATTATTTAGAATGCTTAAAAGACACATGGATAATTATTCACATGAAAAGTACATAAATGACAATCAAGCATGCTTAGATGAAATCTTAGCAAATGAATACACACAACAAGATTCAAAACCGATTAGAAGTAAAGGAAAGAGAAATAATGATTAAAATCGCAGTTATTTTAGCTAATGATATGAAAGATTATCAAATTGTAAATCCATTATATATTTGAAACAAATTAGGAATGACAGTCCATTTAGTATCTGTTGAAAAGAAGAATTCAGTTTTACTTGAATCAGGATTTAAATTATATTGTACAGATACTATTGAAAAGGTTAACTTATCACAATATAATGCAATTTATATTCCAGGTGGTGAAGGGGTTAAACAATTAAACTTCACAACATGACCAACAAAGAAAGAAGATATTATTTCTAAGTTTTGTTCAAGTTTAGAAAAATTCTTAAAATCAGATGAAAAGATTTTATTATTTACTTCAGACAGTGTTGGAGTATTAGAAACATTAAGAATTGTTAAAAACACAGATTTAACTAAAACTGTTAATCCAGATCAAAAAACAACAATGTTAGTTAAATCAAATAATATTTTAGTTTATGATGGATATTCTGTAGTGAATGATTTCATCGTTGAATCAACTAAAATGTTAGAAGATAAAGAAAACAAACAGAATGGTGAAAAATCCAAAGAATTAGAAAAAAAAGTATTAGCTTTAATGGAAAATTAAAGTTATTTTTATTTAATTAAGCATAAAAATGAAAAGGAAGGTGAGTTTTTATGAAAAGATTAGTTAGTTTAATCAAAAAGGATAAAAATAATCGAATATTTTTTGGGGATTATAATGGGTTTCAAAGATATGATGCAATTAAGTATCCATTTGCAAAACAAATTGAAGCTAATATGCGTCAAGCATTTTGAACACCAGAAGAAATAAGTTTAATTATTGATCGGGAAAATTTTAAAGACTTACCTGATCACATTAAAGATATCTTGATTTGTAACTTGTTGTTTCAAACTTTAATGGATTCAGCTCAAAACAGAGGATTAGATTCAATCATGTCAGAATTGGTTACTAGTTCTGAATGAGAAGCTGTGTTTAAAACACAAGCTTTTTTTGAATTAATCCATTCATTATCATATTCTCATATTATTAGAGAAATGTTTTCTAATAATGCTGAAGAAATCTTTGATCGTATCTATTCAGATGATTTCATTAAACACAGAACCGATAAAGAGATTGAAATCTATTCTGAAGTAAAACAATATATTAATGGAACAGTGGAATGATCAAAAGATATTGCTAAAGAAAAGATTGTGACTTTATTATTACATATCTATTTCTTAGAAGGACTTAAGTTCTATGTATCTTTTATGGTTACATATACAATCAACTATAGTTATGAAGATGCAATTCCAGGGGTTGCAAAAATCATTAAATTAATCAACTTTGATGAAGACATGCACGTTGGTGTTGTTGGAGGATTAATTAAGATTTTAAGATCATCTGCAGCTGAAGGATTCAAAGACTTAACTAATTCAGAATGATTCACAGAAACTGCTTATAAAATGGTTGATATGATTGTGAATGATGAATTAGGTTGAGCTAATTATTTATTAAGTTATGGACCAATTCCATCACTTACAAAAGAAGTCTTTGAAAACTTCATTAAATACTATGCTAATGACCGTTTAAAAAGAATTGGTTTAGAACCACTTTACAAGAATATCCAAAGAACAGATTCAGTTGATTGATTTGATATGTATAAAGATATCAACAAAGATAATACAGCACAACAAGAATCAACAGCACTAAATTACAATATTGGGAACATGAACATGGACTTTGATGAACACGATTTAGAAGCTATGTTAAAAGATTTGTTGGATAGAAAGGCGAAATAATTTATGTCCAATAGAAGATTAAAAATAACATTAGAAGATCTAAATGCTGTTACAGAAAATGCCCAACCAAAAAATGAAATTGAATTTAATGTTGATTCATTATGTGTTATTAAAAGAGATGGAAGATGTGTTCCATATGAACCAAACAAAATGAAAAAAGTTTGTTTGTGAGCATGTGAAGGAAACGAAGAATATGCAAATGATTTACTAACATCTACTAAGATTAAACTTTATGACAGAATTAATATTGTTGATGTTTATAATGAACTAATTAAAACCGCTGCTAATAAAATCAGTCGGATTCATTATCGTTATGAAATGATTGCAGCTAAATTATTATTGCTTAAAATCTATCGTGATACAGCAAACATTAAAACTAACTTAAATTATCCTCACATGAAAGATGTGATAGCTAAAGGGATAAAACACAAAAAATATAAAGAAGAATTATTCAATAGTTTTAGTGATCAAGAAATTGAAGAAATAAATAGTTTTATTAATCCAGAATTTGATTATTTATTTACTTATAAATCTTTAACTATTTTCAACAAGAAATATTGTTTGAACTATTCAAAAAATAAAAAGTTTGAACTACCACAACATACTTATATGAGAATAGCAATGAGTTTGTTTTATCATGAAGATAAAGCAATTAGAATTGGGTTAATTAAAAAGTTCTATTTATATTTAGCTCAACATTACTTTACAGTATCTACTCCAATTACTTTGAATGTAGGAACACCTAAGATGCAACTATCAAGTTGTGTATTATCTAAGATGGGTGATTCTGTTGAAGGGATTATGGATACCACAAGAGAAATAGCAATCTACTCTAAAAACAAAGGTGGGAATGCAGTTGATATTTCTTCAATCAGATCAAGTGGTAGTTATATCTTAGGAAACAACGGGATATCATCAGGTCCAGTTCCTTTTATTAAAATTATTGAAGCGACTATTAAAGCGTTTAACCAAGGTTCAGAACGTCCTGGGGTTTGTTGTGTATACTTTCAATGATGACACTACAATTTTGAAGAATTAATTGTTTTAAAAAATAACTCAGGAACTGAGGAAAACAGAGCTAGACAATTAAAATATAGTGTAAAGATTAATGATTTATTAATCAAAAGAGCACTTAAGAAACAAGATATTACATTATTCAATCCATCAGATGTTCCTAAATTAAATGGATTATATGGTGAAGAATTTGAAAGACAATATCTTGAATATGAATCAAGAGAATATTTAAAAACAAAAAAGATTCCAGCAACAAAAATCTTAGAAATGATTTTTAAAGAAAGAGTAGAAACTGGAAACATTTATATGTTCCATGAAGAAAATGTAAACAATGTTTCAATGTTAAACAGATACATTAACTCTTCTAACTTATGTTGTGAAATTACATTACCTTCAAGAGAATCAAAACAACTTGAAGAAAGAATGGATCCTAAAACTAATAAAATGGAAAGAGTTTATGAAATGGGAGAAATCTCATTATGTAACTTATCTTCAATTAACTTAGTTAAGTATTTAGAATGTGATATTAACCAAAAGATTGACGTGATCAATATTTTAGTTAGAGCTTTAGATAATACTATTGATATTGCCGATTATCCAGTTCCTGAAGCTAAGAAAACTAATTTAAAATATCGTTATCTAGGAATCGGAGTTTTAAATTATGCTAACTATTTAGCAAAACAAAAGATTATAATAGATAGTGATGAAGCCTTAGAAAAAACTCATGAATTATTTGATGAACTATCTTATTTAATTATTAGTTCGTCTTTAGAGTTAGCTAAACTTAAAGGTAAGTTTGAAAACTTTGATGAAACATTATGAGCTCAAGGACAAATGCCAATCTTTAAAGCTAATCAAAGAGCTCTTTCATTAACTAAATACAAACCAGATTTAAATAAATGAAAAGAGTTATCTGAGCAAATTAAAATTCATGGTTTAAGAAATGCTCAACTAATGGCTATTGCTCCAACAGCAACTACTGGTAAAGCAATCAATGCTACAGAAAGTATTGAACCAATCCAAGACTTCATCTACAAAGAAGATGGTAAAACTAATGTAACAACCTTAGTTCCTAACTTAAAAGAAAATGCTGCTTATTATAAAAAAGCAATTGATTGTGACCAATATATGCTAATCAAACTTGCAGCTATTAGACAATGTTATATAGACCAAGCACAATCAGTTAACATTTACTTTAAAAAAGTTAGTTCAATCACTGATTTTAGTTTATATCATTTATATGGATTTGAACTAGGAATGAAAACATTCTATTATTGTAAAACTTTAAAGGAGGTAGCAGAAGATGTCTGTGAAAGCTGTACGTAATTATTCATTCATTGATGTTGGGAATTCAACTATCAAGGTTTGTAACAACGGAATGGATGTTGAAAAACACTCATTAATTAAATTAAATAAAATTCTTAAAAAAGGTATCCAATCAGAAAAGTGTTTTATCTTCAACACAAATACAAAGAGATCAGTTTCTAAGAAACTAGAAAAATTAGAAAAAAAATTAGGATCAGTTAAAGTAGTTAAAGCTACTGATTTAGCTAATTTAGTAGCAACAGATGAAATTGATATTAACTCAGTAGGAATTGATATTTTATTATCAGTATACTATTTAAACTTAACTGATGATAGCTATACATTAATCAACTCAGGAACATATTTATGAAGTGTGTTTGTAAAAGATAAAATGATTACATCTGTAAATATTGATGTTGGATTCACAACAAGAATCAAAGCGGTTAAAAAAGAATTTAAGATTCATAAAAACAATCCTGAATGATCTTGAATTTGTAAAAATACACACCAAGCATTCTATGGTTCTATTTTAAAAGATTTATATGGTATCTATAATTTCTATATTAATAGATTCCCTAATATCAGACAAACTAGATATATTTCTGGAAACGATTTAACTGACGAAATGGTAACAACATTTAAAGAATACATGGATACAAATAAGATTGATAACATTTCATTAATGGGATTAATGACTTTTGTTGATAACCAAAATTTATAATCGAATTAATATTAGAGTGAATCTCTAATATTTTTATTGCCATAGATTTCATCCAAAACGAAAAAATAAAATAATGTTAACTCCACGTCAACATTATTTTAATTTGATTCTATTTAAAGATAAATCTAAGAATGAAATACAATACAATGGTAATTCAAATACATTAGCTTGTGTATCATAGTTAATGTTATTAGAAGAAAAGATTATTCCATAAGGGGGCTTATTTGTTTCAATAATTCTTTTTAATGAATTGGTTGAAAACATTTTTCCATATTTAATTTCAATAGGGATAATTTTAGCTTCTTGGTTTTCAATACATAAATCTAATTCATAACATGTATTTGAATTATTAAATTCATAATTCTTTTTAGTAGATTCATTTTGATTCCCATGTCATGAATAATAATATTGGTATTTACTATTGGTTTGGTTTTGTAACTCTGAGATAATAAAGTTTTCTGCAATTGCTCCTTTTACATTAGGATAAATATTATTATCATTATCTTTGAACATGTTTAGATCTAGATTAAAAACTAAAGGGATAAAACCACAATCATTGAAATATAGTTTGAATTCAGATGGATTACTACTTAAGTTTAATGGAACACAATATTTGTTTAGATTTTCAACTTTATAAATAAGTTTTGATTCCAAAAGATTTTGGATGGCTAATTGATAAGAATCATATCTTGCTGATTTATCAATACTACTCATGATAAACTTTTTATTTTTCTTAGCTAGGAATCTTTGAATGTTATCATAGATAGTTAAACATTTTCCAATATCTTGCTTATTAGAAATCATTCTAGTTACATCTAATCTATATGAGTCTAATAAAGATTGTTTTATTTGATTTATTTCTTGTTGATTGCTGTTGTTCAAGTAAGCATCTAAAACTTGTGGCATTCCCCCAATAAACATAAAGTTATGTAATTCATCTATAATTAATTTATGGATATCTTTTGGGATTGGTTTAAGAGAGTTTGTGGCTTCTTGTATAACATCAATATATTTTTCATATTTTTTATTTAATAAGTATTCTTTGAAATTAAGTGGATACATATTTCATATCTCAACCTTACCTACAGGGAATGGTCATTCGTTGTTTTCTTTGAATGAATTTCCTAGATAACTTCCTGTGCAAATTATTTTGTATTTATAGTTTAGGTCTACAAATAATTTTAAAGCCGTTTTAAGTGAAGGGATCTCTTGTATCTCATCAAAGATCAAAAGATAATCTTCATTAATATTAATTTTAGAAAGATTACGAATTTCAGAAATGATAACATCAGGTGTTGTTACATTACTTAATCTTTCTAAATAATCTTTGTTAGACATAAAGTTAATATAAATATATTTGTCTTTATAGAATGTGTTTGCAAAATTCAAAACACTATAAGTTTTGCCAACTTGTCTAGCACCAAATAAGATGATTGGTAAGGAATCATCTTTCTTGTTTCATTCGATAAGTTTTAAATCTATTAATCTTTTCATATTTTTATTATATTAGAAATTTAGGAAATTTGTAAATTTATACAAAATTCCTAATAGGAAAATTGTAAAAAAATACAAAATTCCTAAACAGATTATTCAGGTGATTTTGTATTTAATTACTTAAAATAGGGATTAACAAAAAAATAATCCATGAGGGTACATGGATTAAATAATGAATTCTTATTATATCAATTAGAAATTATTCTAATGGTTTAGGGTTACGTACACTACCATGGTTTAAGAATTTTTGTTTATCTTCTTCAGTTTTGATATCTTTGAATTGTTTTACTAATCTAATAGTTTGTCTTTCTGATAAATGTAATCATTTAGATAATTGTAAATAACTTACATATTCACCAGTCTCTGTGTCTCTGCAAATCTTATTAGTCTTTTGATCCATTTCATCATAACTGAAACGAGATAAAATTTTATAGTATTTTGCACGTCTCTTTTCAAAGTTTGTTTTCATCTATTTGTCTCTTTTCAATTCTTTTAAAATTTAATAAGTCTTTTCATTGTTATTATTTTACAATAAAAAACTTTTTATTTTAGAAAAGTTGTTGGTTAATTACTAAGTTTTAAGAACTTTTTATTAACCTAAATACAGTATATTTTTTATATAGAATATGTCTTTTTTTTTTTTTTTTTTTGGTTGTAATGATAAATAAAACATATCTATAACAAAGAATTATAATAGAAAATAAGAGAAAATAACACACAAATGTATATATTTTCAATGAAATTATGTATTTTTTAACTAATAATTGCAGATTTTGTTGAATTATTCGGATTTATATCAACTTTTTATAAGAATAATTGCTCTAAAAACTATTGGAACGATCGGATATTTATTCATTGATAAATTGTGTACATTTCTTAATTTAAACTGAAATATTGCAAAAAACAGTATTTGTATACAAAAAGTTTATAATAAATTATTTATCAACTATAATATATTTATATTTTACATAAGCAATATATGTAATAAAATATATTAGAATATTTAATAAAAAGGAATAATATGAAAATTTTAGATATCAAAAGAACTGATGAACAAATTATTTATAAAGTAGAAGTTGATCAAGCTGATTGAAAAAAGAAATTAGATGATGTTAAAAAAGGATTATTAAAATCAATTAAAGTTGATGGATTTAGACCAGGGAAGGTTCCAGCTGAAATTGCTGAAAAACATTTAGATAAAGGTTTAATGATCAACAGAGCATTTTCTAAAATTATCGATGACCAATTAAAATTATTAGAAGAAACTAAAGAATACAAAAATGAAGATGCTGAAGTTTATACTGAAGTTGATTTAGGTGTAGATGAAATTTCATTAGATAAATTAGTTATTGAATTTAAATATTGAAAATTCCCAGTAGTTTCTGTTAAAGATTACAACAAATTAGAAATTGATCAATTAGACGATAAAGTAACTGTAGAAGAAGTTAAAAAAGAAATCGACAGCTTTATGAAAGCATCTAAAAAAGTTGAACCTAAAGAATCAGGTAAATTAGAAAATGGTGATATTGCTATTTTTGACTTTACTGGTTTTAAAGATGGTGAAAAATTCAGTGGTGGTGAAGCTAAAAACTATGAATTAGAAATTGGCTCAAATCAATTCATTCCAGGTTTCGAAGAACAAATGGTTGGAATGAAACTTAATGAAACAAGAACATTAAAATTAAAATTCCCTGAAGATTACCACACTAAAGACTTAGCTGGTAAAGATGTTGAATTCGAAGTTACACTAAATGGAATGAAATCAGTTAAAGTTCCTGAATACAATGATGAATATGTTAAAACTTTAAAACTTCCTGAAATTAACACTACTAAACAATTAGAAAAATATGTTTCAGATATTTTAGCTAAAACTAAAAAACAACAATACTTAGAAAAAACAACTGGCAAAATTTATGATGCTGTTTACAACAACACAACTATTTCTCATATTCCAGAACCTATTCTTCAAAAAGAATATGATAGCACTTATAAAAACTATGAAAACCAATTAAAACAAAAAGGTTTAAAACTAGCTGACTACTTAAAATACATCAACAAATCTCAAGAACAATTCGATGCTGAATTCAGAAAAGATGTTGAAAAATCATTTGTTATTGGTTTAGCATTAGAAAAGATTGCTGAATTAGAAAAAATCAAAGTAGAAGAAAAAGATATTATGAAATATATTGAAGATATGTGTAAAGTATATGGTGGAGATCCAAAAGAAATCAGACAAAAAATTGGTGATAACACATCTCATATCGTTTCAACTTTATTAAATCAACAAGTTCTAGATAAATTAATTGAATTAAACACTAAGAAAGCAAAATAATTAATTTTGCTTTTTTCTTTACTAAAAGCGAATATACATAGAAAGGATATCTATGAATAATAAATTTAAAATTACTGTTGGATTAGACAACACAATTAATCTTGAAGTTTTAGAAGATATCAAAAAAGGTGAAACTATTAATCTTAGTGATATTGTTAATCAAAACAAAGATCAAGAAGCATTCTTAAACTTTTCAATTGATTTAAAGAATTCATTGGAATCAAAATATAAAGAAACATTAAAAAAAGAATTAAGAGAATCTATTGAAAACGAATTAAAAGTACAACACAATAATTTAATTAAATCTAAGGATGATGAAATCAAAGATTTAGAACACGAGAAAAATAAATTAATTGAAAACAAACAATTAGAAATTGATAAAGAAGTTTCAAAAAAACAAGAAGAGTTTTCAGTTCAATTAGCTAAAAAAGATGAAGAGATTAAGAATCTAAGTCAACTGAATAAAGAACAAATTGCTAAAACAATTGCTCAAAAGGATAATGAGTATAAAGATAAAATTAATGAACTAGAAAAATCAAATTCAAATTTACAAAAAGATTTTGATAACTTAAAAGAAAATCAAGAGTTATTAACTAATGACAAAATTAGTAAAGCTCTTGCTGAAAAAATAGAACAAATAAAAAAACTTGAAACTGAAAAGCAACAACTTCAAGGTAAATATGATGAACTATCTAGAAGTAAAAAAATGATGAATATCAAACAATTAGGTAATGAACTTGAGGATTGATGTAAAACTGAATTAAACAATCAACTTATCAATAATTTATCTGATACATTTATTGATAGAGCAGAAATCATCTCAGGAACAGCTGCTGACTTTATTGTTGAAGTGGAAGATCCAAGTCAACAAGTCTTTAAAATTGTTTTAGAAATGAAGACTGAACAATTAGATTCAGTTAATAAAAAAACAAACATGGAACATACTCAGAAATTAGTTAAGGATGCAATTAAAAATAAAGGTAATGTTGCAATCTTGGTAACAGAATTAGAAAAAGATGATATCTTTATGTTCAAAAGAATTCATAATGATGACATTGATGTATACTGGACAAGACCAGATGGTTTAGTATTTTTAGTTTCAATATTAAGAATGATGTTCTTGAAATATGCATCTTTAAAACAATTAGATTTGAATTTCAAAACTAAGAAACAAATCTTAGATGATTTCAATGATTTCAAAGATTCTATTATGAATAATTCATTAAAAAACATTGAATCTAATTTGAACAAAATTCAAAAAGCAAATGATGATATTCAAAAACAAGTTGATACAATTAAAGACTCAATAAATGTAATTTTAGAAAGTCATTTCCAAGCTCTAAGAAACAAAATAGACCAATTCAAAATTGAAAATAAAATCCTTAAAAAAATAGAAGAATAACTTTTACATTTTTAAAAAACATTTATTTTTTGTATAATATTAAATGTTTTATTTTTTAGGAAGTGTACTCAAGAGGCCCAAGAGGGCACCCTGCTAAGGTGTTAGGTCGTTTTTCGACGCGAGAGTTCGAATCTCTCCACTTCCGCCATTTTATTGTAGAACCTGGGTAGATAAAACCTTGGTTCTTTTTATTGATTTTTTAATGAATAGACATATATATTCTTATATATATAAGATATATTTATGAATTGCATTAAAAAGTTTATATAATATAACCAATTATTTATATTTAAAAGGAAAAAGTTTTTATTATGGCAACAATTATACATGCTAAAGACCTTAGACCAGGTCATACATTTATTTTTAAAAACAACTTATATCAAGTAATTGAAAATTCATTCAACAAAACAGCAATGCGTGAAGGTATTGTTAAATGTAAAGTTAAAAATTTACGTACAGGAGCAATCACTATTGAAGTGTTAACTGGTGAAAAAGTTGAACAAGCTCCAATCGAAACAATCAAAATGACTTATTCATATGATGACGGAAACAACTTTGTTTTCATGGATAATGAAACTTATGAACAAGTTGAAATTCCTCATTCAAAATTAGAATGAGAAAAAAACTTTATTTCAGAAGGTATTGAAGCTTCTATTATCAGATACGATAATGAATTCTTAGGAGCATTCTTACCAGATCAAATTGTAGTTGAAATTGCAGAAGCTGAAGAAGCTGTTCAAGGAAACACAGTACAAAACATTACTAAGAAAGCTTGATTAGAATCAGGGTTCGAAGTTTTAGTACCTCAATTTATTAAATCTAAAGAAAAAATTATCATCGGAACAAGTGATGGACAATATGTTAGTAGAGCGAAATAATTTCATAAAAATTTGTGAAGAAATTAATAACAATGATACTATTGTCATTAATATGCACAAAAAATTATTCAACTCTAAAGTAGAAAAGATTTTAAGAGAAACAAACTTAAAATATTCAAGATACGAATTTGATATTGATGACGAAAAAATCAATTTAAACATTTGATTGAAAGAAAGAACTCAATCATTAAATGAAATTGTTGAATTACAACAAGAAATAAAAGCTTACATTAAAATCCAATTAAACATTAATGTGGATTTTGTAAATATCTTTTTTGGAATATGTGCATAATATGACTCAATGGAAAAAGAGACTGGCAGTAGTACAATTAATTTACTCATATTTAATTAATGAAACGAATGAACAAGAATTCATTCAAAAAATTATGAGTCATCATGAATTAGATGCTGAACAATTAAAAGTAATTGAAACATTTTTTACAACTAAAAAATTAGTATTAGAAAAAGTTGATTCAATCAAAGAACATAATTGATCTTTTGAAAGATCTGATTTAGTTGTTCAAGCAATTGTGTATCAAACATTTGCAGAGCAAAAAGCTTTAAATACATCTAAAGCTATTTTAATTGACCAAGCACTTATTACTACTCATAATTTCTGTGAAGATTCTGCAAGTAAATATGTAAATGCTGTCTTAGACAATATTTTAGAAAATGATTAAAGTATTTGCTAAAAATTTTAAAAATAATGAAACATTTGGTTTTTATGATGATGATAGTTATCACATCCTAAATGTTTTAAGACTATCTTTAAAAGATCAAATCATCTGTATTTATGAAAACAATAAATACTTATGTGAGATAGTTTCAATTTCACCACTATTAGCAAAAGCATTAAGTGTGATTGAAACCAAGTCTGAAATAAATTATCAACTTGATGTTTATCAAGCGGTAATCAAACCAAAGAATATGGAATTGATTATTCAAAAATTAACGGAATTAAATGTAAACAATTTATATCCAGTAATGTTTGAAAGATCACAAGCTAATAATATTAATAATCATTCATTGAATAGACAAGAAATGATTATTAAATCAGCAAGTAAACAATCAGGAAGATTTGATTTTTTAGAATTAAAGTCACAAATAAACTTTAATGAAATGCTAAAGCAATTTGAATCTAACCAATATGATTTAATTATTGTGCCATATGAAAATGAATCAGAAAATTATTTAATCCCATCTGACTTAGATCATAAATCAAAAGTTGCCATTGTTATTGGTCCTGAAGGTGGTTTTAGTAAATCTGAAATCCAAAGATTAATTGAATCTAAAAATATTAATATTAAATTAGTCACTTTAACAAAAACAATTTTGCGTTCAGAAACCGCATGCTTATATACAGTTTCATTAACTCAAAATTATTTATTAATGAAAGGAAAATAAGATGCTAAGATTATTGAATTATCTTTTATTTCTAGTAACCCTATTAGCATTCTTGATAATAATAGTTCCATTCGGTTTATCTGCTAGAGAATTCTCTTTATTAGGTAATCCAGTGAACCTACAACATTTAAAAGACTTAGTAGGTCCATATTGAAACCCAGCTGCAAACATGTCATCAACAATTATTTTCTTAATTGCTGCATGTGCTTTATTACCTGTTCAACAAATCTTCTGATTAAAAAGACAACAAAAAGATAACCACTACCCAGTAGACCCTAAATTCTTTGAAAAATACAAAGTAACCATGTATTTAACAATTATTATGATTGTTACTTCCTTTGCTTGGTTTATGGGTGTGTGATTATCAAGTCCATCAGGTTATCCAACCAGTGATGTTGGTAAATTAACAGATATGTATATGTTAAAAAGAAATGTATATATTGGTGGTATTGTAGTAGTAGGTTTATTAGGATTATCAATTATGGGATACGCTTCATATGTTAACTTAATGATTACATATGAACAACAAAAACAAATGGTTGATGAAGGAATTGCAAATGGTACATATGACCCAGTTACTCGTAGACCAATTGATGAAGTAAAAGCGGTTGATGAAACTATCAAAGAAATCAAAGAAGCAAAACAAGATGATGAAATAGATCCATCTAGTTATTCTGGATCATCTGGATTGGTTCCTGATGCAAATTAATAAAATAAAAAGCTTTGCAATCCATACTTTGGGTTGCAAAGTTAATACGTATGAGTCAAATATCATTAGAAATGAGTTACTATCATATGGAATGATAGAATGTGACTTTAAGCAAAAAGTAGATTTATACATTATTAACACCTGTTCAGTTACAAACAATGCAGATTTAAAATCAAGAAACATTATAGCGAGAGCAAAGAAATTAAATCCAGAAGCAATTGTATTTGTTTGTGGATGTTATTCTCAAGTTGCTAAAGAAATCAAAAATGCAGACATTGTAATTGGTAACAAATACAAAAATGGGATTATTAATGTTTTAGAAGAATACTTAACTAATCATCAAAATAAATTAATTAAGGTTGATAACTTATTATTAGAAACTGAATTTGAAGACACAAAGATTGATGACTTCAAACAAAACACAAGAGCATTTTTAAAGATTCAAGATGGATGTAATTTCATGTGTTCTTATTGTATCATTCCTTTTACTAGAGGAAGACAAAGATCAAAAGATGCCAACAAGATTATTGATGAAATCAAAACACTGGTTGCAAATGGATATAAAGAAATTGTTTTAACTGGAGTTAACACTGCAGGATATCATGATTTAAATAATGAAATTAATTTCTATCAATTATTAAAAATGATTAATAAGTTACCTGGGGAATTTAGAGTTAGAATTTCATCAGTGGAACCTTTTCAAATCGATCATGACATCATTGATTTAATTGTTAACAATAAAAGATTTGCTCAACATTGACACATATGTTTACAATCAGGTTCAGATAGTGTATTAAACCAAATGCATCGTAAATATTCAACAAAAGAATTCTTGAAATTAGTAAACTATATTTATTCTAAAAATCCATATACCGCAATTACCACAGATTATATTTGTGGATTCCCAACTGAAACTGATGAAGACCATCAATTATCAATTAAGTTTTGCAAACAAGTTGGATTTTATCAAATGCATATCTTTCCTTATTCCAAAAGAAAATTTACCCCAGCTGCAAATCTAGTACAAGTGAAAGATGAAATTAAAAAGCAAAGGGTAGATGACTTCTTAAAACTGAACAAAGAATTAGAAAATAATTTCTTATCTAAATTTGTAAATAAAGAAGTTGTAGTTTTAATTGAAAAAGCAATTGACACAAATAAATACATTGGGAAAACTTCTGAGTATTTAGATGTTATTATTAACAGTGATACAGATATCACAAACCAATTAGTTAATGTGAAGATTACTAAAAAAGTTTTCAATAATTTAATTGGTGAAATTATCAAATAAGATTTCTCTTAGTCAATTTGATTAAGAGATTTTTTAATGTCTGTATTGATCAAATTTATGAAAATCAGAAGATATTTGGAATAATCATTGAATTAATTGATATTAAAAGACAATCAATACTTAAATAACTACTAAAATATCATATAATATATATTATTTTGAAAAAGTAAGTTAGGTAGTTTAAATAAAATGAGAGCACTTTTAAAAAATATTTTTCGATATTCATTTAAAAATAAATATTCATTTTTTTCTTTATTTTTAATGTTCTTCATATGTTTATTCTTGTTGATAACATTAGGGTTGTTCGTAAGCAACTTATCAAGAAAATATAATGAGTTACTTGCAACAACTAATCCTCATAATGTTTTGATTAATGAGAATTTTGACGACAATATTGAAGGTGATATATCAAGAGCAGAATTCGAACTACAAATACTTAAAGAATTTTCAAATGATCCTAACATTGATACAACAGTACCAACTGATGAAACACCACAACAAAAACTATATAGATTAAATTCAGAAATCTATAATATTCAACACTCAAATAAAAATATAGATTTAAGATTAAGAAATTTTAATTCTATTGACTTAAATGGATTAAACAATGAAAAGTTTAAAATGGTGAAATACCTTTCAACTTATTCAATTGATAAACTATTCATTTATGAAGGAACAGGATTACCTAAAAATGCAAGTGGACAACAAACCGTTCCTACTGGATTAGACTTTAAAAGAATATTAGACTTAGCATTGGATGTAACTAATACATCTCAAGAAAATATTGAAGCTAGACAAATGGTAGTCTTCTTTATTTCTAAAGCGGACTGAACATCAAGTGATCAATCTAAATTTGAATCTGCATCAAAAGAATTATTAAATGCAGTTAAAACTGATCCAACAATTGACCCAGCTACTTATACTGGTTCAGCTACATATAATGAAATCATCAAACCTTTCTTTGAGTTAAATAACCCTAACTTTAAAATTGATAACAAAATCTTTAAACTGATTTTCACTAAGTCAGATGCACTTGGTGACTCAGTTGCTACTTATCACGACTTTACATCTTATACATCAATTGTATCTCCAATTTACTTACAAAACAATCATAAGAAAGTTTTCCCATATTCTAAATTCCTTGAATTCTCAAAAGTAGATAAAACAGATTTATCTAACTCACCATCACAACAACAATTTAGAAAATGATTTGATAAGATTGATAATTCATATAAAATCTATATTCAAAACATTCCATATTTAATAGTTGGATCAGGATTGTCTCCAGACTTTACTTATCCAATAGTTTCATTTGAAAATGTTGTAGTTGATTATAACAAATCAGCAATTCTGTATTCAAATAATTCAGGTTTTGAAAGAACAAAAAACTCTTGACCAACCGCTCCACAAGAAAACTTAATTGTTGCTAATTATACAGGGAATTTACCATTTGCACATATGTTAACTAAAATCAATGCAATTGGTAAACAATATATGCCTAACTTCCCCCCGTCAATTAATATTGCTTATGCAGCAGGTGATCAATCAAACATTTATACTCCATCCCCTATCAGAGTAACATTTATTGAAGGTATCATCAAAGCAATTAATACAGTATCAATTGTGTTAATTATTTTCTTAGTATTAATCTCAATGTTCGTAACAACAATCTTGTTACAAAAATTCATTAAAGAAAATATTAAAAGTTTATATATTATTATTGCCAATGGGTTCAATAAATATAAAGCAATATTGGCAATTTCATTAGTTACAATTATCCCTACATTCTGTGCAGCTGTATTAGGATTTATTGCTGCATACTTTGCTCAAGTTCCAACAATCAATCTATTTGGTGCTTATTGGTCGATACCAATTTTACCATCCGGATTCGGAACAGTTTATATTGTGATAATAGCATTCATAGCATTGTTTGCTTTTAATACTATTTTAATTTTCTTCTTAGCAATGATTGCTTTAAGAAAACCAGTATCATCAGGAATCAATACTGATGGTATTAAATTAGGTTGATTAGCTAGACAAGTTAAGAAACCATTTAAGTGAACAGGAATTGTTTCACGGTTTAGAATATCAATTGCATTTAGTTCAGTAAGTAAATTGTTATTCTTGTCATTGATTTCATCCCTTTCAATGTCATCAATTATTTTCATTTCATCAACATATAAGATGTTTGATAAAACAATTGATCCAACAATCAAAACAAACTCAGCAGATTTTGCAATTAATTTAACTACACCTACTTGACAAGGTGGTCAATACTATGGTGTTGACTTTAATAAAATCGGACAAGAGTATACAGGATGAATTAAAGATTCAACAACATCATATCCAGTTGATGGTATTGTAAATAATTCTCAATACAAAACTCCAGGTGATAGTTATCAAAAATATTATGAAAACCCACCAAAGGGAATTGCAAGTGGATTAAATGCTAATCCAAGTTTATTACCTAATGTTGCTACACCATTATTTAAAACTTGATCTCAACTACATTATCCCCAAACATCAGATTTAAGTAGTTCAAGAACAAAACTAAATTATTTATTTAATAAAACAGAAAACCAATTCTTATTAGATGTATATCTAGGTGGTAATATCATTCCATCTAACCCATGAGTTGATATCATTGATAAAATGATTCCAGTTAACCAATCAAATACATCAATTGAAAAAACAAATAATTTAATAACTAATGTTTTAAATGATTTCCAAGTATTAGATAAAACTGTAGCTAGTTATCAATTCAATGGTACGTTAAACAACAAACTCGTTGCAACAACTTCTGAATTCGGTCCAACTGCAACATCAACAATAGCTTATTTCTATATTACAAATAATCCTAATTTTAGAAATGATGGTAAAACAAACTATCCAATTGTTTATTTAGATGATAGTAACGATGAAACATTAAATATCAAAAACATTTATCAATCATACCAAGATTGAAAAGTGAACCCAGCACCATTATCAGATACTGACCCAATTACATTACAAGTAAGTAATTATTTCACTAATCTACCAATGCGTGCTAAAAATAACTTTTCAGAAGTAATTGAAAACCCAAGAAACAGAGATGCTTTATTAGTGCATCTATCAGCCAACCTATTAGATGGTTCAGTTAAATATACAACTTATTCAAGTGTATTTAAATATCTATTTGATGTAAAACCATATGACCCTAATAAACCAGTAACACCACCAAGTAATGGAATGTTTACTGAAGCTCCAACAATTGGAAAACAATTAATGGTTTATGAAGATACATTAAATCATCGCCAAGTATTAATTAATAAACAATCCCCTAATTTATTTAAAGGTCTTGGTGATATTGGGATGTCAGCATCTCCAATGTTCACAAACTTTGCAGATCATGTGTTCTCAGACTCATACTATCAAAATGATATTTATAAAATTAGTTATAACTCAGTTCCACTTAATCTTTCATTAGGTGATGAACCTTATTGTTATATTAATTATAAATTAGATGAAACTTCATCAGGAGTTAACTCAAGTTATAAACATAATAACCTATTCCCAATTATTGGTCTTTATAGTGGAACTAAAAAAGTTAACTTAACAAATGCAGATACTGATGAACCAATCACGCAAGAATGATTAATTGCTAAACAAAAAGAATTAGAAATAGATAAAATATATCCAGTAGTTATTAACCTATTTGCTGCTAAACAATATAACTTAAATGTTAATGATGTTATTAGTGGAGTTGCTACTAATAGAACTGATAGATATTTAGTTGATAAAAACAAAGTATTACCTGAAGTTAAATTCAAAGTAGTAGCAATTAATGACACAAGAAAAGATCCAGAGTTCTATACAACTATGGATGCAGCACAACAAATCTTAGGACTAGCAACTGCTATGGATTATAAGTATGTAAGAACTTTATCATCTAATCCAGATGTTGATCCTAGCAAGCAAATAGTTCCAATCAATGATTTAAACAACCGTTATAATAATTTCGGTGGATTCAATGGAATCTATACATCAGATCCAAATCTTCAAATCTTATCAAGTGGTATTTCATTATATTCTCCATCAGGAACATATTTATCAATTGATACATTTAAAGATGATCCTAACTTAATTAAAATCTTTGATGGAATCTTATCTCAAAAAGGATATACTCCAAGTGATTTAAATTATTTGGGAGTAGCACTAGGTTTAAACACCCCAGAAAAAGTAGCTGAGTTAAGAAGCAGATATAATCTAACAACAGATAAAAATAAATTTGTGTTAGATATGATTCATCACCTTAACACTATTTATGATGGATACGTATATTTCTCAATTCCAGAAAAACCAGATGCATTAGCTTCAAGTAGAGCAGTATTTGATAAGATTGCAAATACTATTAATGCAATTGAAATCATTGTAGTTTCTTTAATTATTATTCTATCTATCTTAATTCTATTGATTACATCTTGAGTAATCATTGCAGACTTAATGAAAGTTATTCTATTATTAAAGACTCAAGGATTTAGTGACCTTGAAAATGCACTTAACATTTTCTCAGTATTTATTCCAACATGAATTCTTTCAACGCTTGTAACAGTTCCATTGATTATTTTTGCACTAAAAGCATTCAAGGAATTTGCATTTGCTTCTTTAGGAGTATTATTAAATATTAATATTTCATGATTTGCATTCTTTATTGGATCAATATCATTAGCAGTATTATTTATTATAATTATCGGATTTGTAACCCTATTCTTAAAGAAAACAAATGTTGTTGATTCATTAAGATGAAATTAAAATAAGATTAGCACTCTACAATTTATTGTGCTAATTTTATTTTTTTGTGCTAATATATATACATTAACATCCAAGGAGGAACAATATCAAATGCTACCGTTATTATATTTAAGAGGTGTAATTCCTTTTGAAAATGAAGAATTAGAAATCGAATTCAGTAGACCACAATCAATTACTGCGATTGAATCTGCATTAAAAGAACATGAAGGACAACTAGTTGCTGTTCCACAAGTTTCTTTAAATGAAAAAGCAGTAAAAACTTATTCACAATTATCTGATTTTGGATTAGTTGGTAGAGTAAGCAAGTTCGTGAAACACAAAGATGAAGAAGGTGTTTTCGTAGCTACTATTAAATTTGGCAGAAAGGTTAAGATTGTTAAACCAGTTGGTTCTGATACTATTAGTTCTAATAATATTGATTTTATTGAATTACCTGAATTAGAATTTAATGAAGATGACTTAATCTTAATGACTGATTTACCAAGTATGCTTGTAAAAGCAAGTTTCTTGAAAACAAATTCTAAATTATACCAATCAGTAATTACATTGTTAGCTGATAAAAAATACTTATCATTTTTAGATAGAACAATGTTAATTGCTTCAGGTGGTGATTTTACAATTCTATTTAATTACTTTGAACAAATCACTGCATCAGCTAAAATCTTCTCAATTACAAATGTATTGTTTGGTCACACAGAAGATCCAGAACTTGAAAGTAATACAGATGCTGCTATTACTAAGAAATTATCTGAACAAATGGCTAAACAACAAACAGAATTCTATTTAAGAGAAAAACTTAAATTAATTAAAGAAGAATTAGGTGAAATCACTTCTAAAGAAGATGAAAGTGAAAAGATTAAAAGACTTGTAAAAAACAATCCATATCCAAAACATATTAAAGAAAAAATTCTTTCAGAATTAGTAAAATATGAAACAGCATTTACTTCAAATGAAGCTGGATTAGCGAAATCATATATTGATTGATTAATTGAACTTCCTTGATGACAAAAATCTGTCGACAATACTGATTTAAATAAAGTACAAAAAGTACTTGAATCAAATCACTATGGTATTGAAAAAGTAAAAGAAAGAATTCTTGAATATATCGCAGTTAACATTAACAACCCAAAATCTAAAGCTCCAATCATCTGTTTAGTTGGTCCTCCTGGTGTTGGTAAAACATCATTAGCAAGATCAATTGCAGAAGCTTTAAACAAAGAATTTGTTAAAGTAGCTTTAGGTGGGGTTAAAGACGAATCAGAAATTCGTGGACACAGAAAAACATACTTAGGAGCAATGCCTGGTAGAATTATTAAAGCAATGAAAAAAGCTAAAACAATTAACCCATTGTTCTTATTAGATGAAATTGATAAGATGTCAAGTGATCACAAAGGTGACCCAGCTTCTGCACTATTAGAAGTATTAGACCCAGAACAAAACAAAACATTTAGTGATAACTATATCGAAGAAGATTATGACTTATCTCAAGTAATGTTTATTTGTACTGCAAACTATTACAACCAAATCCCAGAAGCTTTAATTGATAGATTAGAAGTAATCGAATTATCAAGCTATACATTAAATGAAAAGAAACATATTGCAGAAGAACATTTAATTAAAAGAGTAGCTGAAAACACTGGATTAAAAACAAAAGATATTAAATTCACTGTTGATGCAATCGATCACATTATCAATTACTATACAAGAGAAGCAGGGGTTCGTGAATTACAAAGATTAATTGAACAAATTGTTCGTAAAATTTTAGTATTAAAACTAAAAGGTGAAGAATATCCAACTAAGATTACTCCAGTTGAAGTTGAAAAACTTTTAGGTAAAAAACGTTTTGATTTAACTTTAAAAGACAAAACTCCAATTGCTGGTATTGTTAATGGAATGGCTTATACATCAGCTGGTGGTGATTTATTACCAATTGAAGCTACATTTTTTAAAGGTAAAGGTAATGTAATCATTACTGGTAACCTTGAACAAACAATGACTGAATCAGTTAATGTTGCTTTTGGCTATGTAAAATCAAATGCTGTGAAATTTGGTATTGAAAACATTGACTTATCTGAACTAGATTTACACTTACACGTACCATCAGGAGGAATTCCTAAAGATGGTCCAAGTGCAGGGGTTACAATTACAACTGCTATTCTATCTGCATTAAAACAAGTTTCAATTCCTACTAATGTAAGTATGACAGGGGAAATCATGTTAAGAGGTAAAGTTGGTATCATTGGTGGAGTAAAAGAAAAAGTTATTTCAGCACACAGAGCTGGAGTAAGAAATATCTTTATTCCGAAAGATGACGAAAGATATCTTGAAGATGTTCCGCATGAAATCAAAAAAGATCTTAACATTACATTAGTTGAAGTATATGATGAAATTTATGATGCATTATTTAAAGATAAAAAATCAAAACCATTAACTACTGCTTCAACTCCTAAAAAAGCTTGTAGCAAAGTTAGTAAAGAACAATTATAATAAGGAGATATAAATATGGCTAAAGAAATAATTTTAGGTATCGACTTAGGTACAACAAACTCAGCTGTTGCTGTAATGGAAGATAACAAACCAGTTATCTTAGAAAACCCAGAAGGAAAAAGAACAACTCCTTCTATTGTAGCTTTCAAAAATGATGAAATCATCGTTGGTGATGCTGCTAAAAGACAAATGATTACAAACCCAAATACAATCTTTTCAGTTAAAAGACATATGGGTACAGATTTTAAATATGATATTAATGGAAAACAATATACTCCTGAAGAAATTTCAGCTAGAATTTTAAGTTATTTAAAAACTTTTGCTGAAAAGAAATTAGGACACAAAGTTTCTAAAGCTGTTATTACAGTTCCTGCATACTTTAATGATGCTGAAAGACAAGCAACTAAAAATGCTGGTACAATCGCTGGATTAAAAGTTGAAAGAATTGTTAATGAACCAACCGCTGCTGCATTAGCATATGGATTAGAAAAAGCTAAAGATCAAAAAGTATTAGTATTTGACCTTGGTGGTGGTACATTTGACGTATCTATTCTAGAAATTGCTGATGGTACTTTTGAAGTATTAGCTACAAGTGGTGATAACAGATTAGGTGGGGATGACTTCGATGAAGCTATCATCAACTGAATTTTAGAACAAGCTAAAAATGATCATGGTGTTGATTTAAAATCAGACAAGATGGCAATGCAAAGATTAAAAGATGCAGCTGAAAAAGCTAAAATCGAATTATCTGGAACATTAACTACTCAAATTGCTTTACCATTTATTGCAATGACTCAAACAGGTCCAGTTAACATTGAATTAGAATTAACTAGAGCTAAATTTGAAGAATTAACAAAACCTTTATTAACAAGAATCTCTAAACCTTTAGAAGATGCTGTTAAAGAATCTAAACTATCTTACAAAGATATTCATGAAGTATTATTGGTAGGTGGATCTACAAGAATTCCAGCTGTTCAAGAATTAGTTAAAAAAATTACTGGTAAAACTCCTAACCACTCAATCAACCCAGATGAAGTAGTTGCATTAGGTGCAGCTGTCCAAGGTGGGGTATTATCAGGAGATGTTAAAGATGTTTTATTATTAGATGTTACTCCTTTAACATTATCTATTGAAACAATGGGTGGAATTGCTACTCCATTAATTCCAAGAAACACTACTATTCCAACAACTAAATCACAAGTATTCTCAACTGCAGAAGACAACCAACCAAGTGTTGATATTAGAATTGTTCAAGGAGAAAGACCAAGAGCAAGTGATAACAAATTATTAGGTAATTTCCAATTATCAGGAATTGATCCAGCTCCAAAAGGTGTTCCTCAAATTGAAATCAGTTTCAGTATCGATGCTAATGGTATCATGTCTGTAACTGCAAAAGATTTAAAGACAAACAAAGAAAATTCTATTACTATCTCAGACTCATCTGGATTAACTGAAGAAGAAATCCAAAGAATGGTTAAAGAAGCAGAAGAAAATAAAGAAAAAGATGCTTTATTTAAAAAGACCGCTGAACTTAAAAATAGAGTTGATAGCTTATCAGCTCAATTAAAACCAGTTCTTGAAAACAAAGATATTCCAGAAGATCAAAAGAAACCATTAGCTGACCAATTAGATGAAATCAACAAATTGTTAGCTGAAGAAAAATGAGATGAATTAGAACAAAAACTTTCAGCATTAGAACAAGCTTTAGCACAAGCTGCTAATATGGCTAATCAAGCAGGAAATTCTAAAGCAGATAATGAAGCTGAAGTTACTGATGAAGAAGTTAAATAATCAATTTAAGTTTTATTTATAGTTTAATCATAATCAACAACTCAAATTAATATATTATAGTTTCATATCGACACACTAGGTTATTCTAGTGTGTTTTTATTTCAAAATAAAAACTAGTCATATTAGACTAGTTCGAAAATATTTTTAACATCCATTTCTAAAGATAAATCAATATCTTTTGTCGATCCTTTTGTTGGATATTGTTTGTATGACATTGAAATAATTTTAGTGTTTGAATTTATTTGGTTAGCACAATCATAGAATTCGTTTACTAATCCAAGATTGCTATAGATTCTTTCATAACAAATGATTTTAGAATACTTAGATAATATCTTTTTGATTTCTTGTGGATTCAATTTATTAATAGCAATTGTATTAATTAAATCAACTTTGATTTGATTGTTATTAATGCATTCTAAAATACTATCTGTATATGGTCCATAGGTAATAATAGCAGTAGAGTTATTATCATCAATAAGATATTCAAATTCATTGATATTAATATCATTATTGTTTTCTTGAATACTATAAGTAAATTTAGATTTAGGGTATCTAATGAATATTAAATCATTGTTAGAATTATCAGATATGTTATTGTATGCATAATCAATTAATGTATTTAATTGATGATAGTTTCTTGGAGAATAGATTTTTGCATTAGGAATTGATTTTAAAAATCCTACATCAAAGATTCCGTGATGACTAGGGCCATCACCACCTGATAAATCAGCTCTATCTAATAAGAAGATTGGTTTTAAATTTAATCTACTTAAATCGTGAACCAATTGGTCATAAGCACGTTGGATAAATGATGAATAATATAAACAAACAACCTTTTTGTTTTTTAAACATAGCCCAGAAGCAAATGAACTAACATGTTCTTCTGAAATCCCCATGTCTAGATATTGAGCATTGTGTTGATTATATAATTGCATGAATCCTGTTCCAACATTCATAGCAGGATTTAGAATGTATAAGTCTTTATCATTTTTAATTTTGTTTAATAAATTATTACAAGCAATTTCACCAAATGTTTCAGATTGTTTTAATGTATTAGCATGATAATAACCTAGTTTATCAGATTCACCTAGTTTATCACCTTTTGCTTTAATAGTTTTGGTGTGGACTACAACTGTTTTGTTTTGATCTACTAATGCTTTTGCTTTTTTAAAAGCTTTATTTAATTGTTTGAAATCATGACCATCTATGATTCCGATATATTCATAACCTAATGCTTTAAAATATCCTTTAGCTTTGCTTTTATTATTAAATGATTTGTTTAATGAACCAACTGCTTCTGAGATACTCATTTGGTTATCATTAACAACAATAATATTTGGAATCTTATAAAAACTATTAAGGTTTAATCCTTCAAATGATAATCCAGTATTTAATGAACTATCTCCGATTACGCATACATGATATTTTGTTTTATCATGATTACAATAGTTCATTCCACCTAATACTGATATTGTATTTCCTGAATGTCCAGGAGAATAAAAATCATACTTAGATTCTTTCATGTCTGTAAATGCAGATAAACCATTAGTAGTTCTGATTGTGTGCATTAAATCTTTTCTACCTGTTAAGATTTTATGAACATATGATTGATGCCCAGTATCATATACAATTACATCATTGTTTAAATTGAAGTTAGACAATAAACTAATAGTTAGTTCAACAATCCCTAAATTAGAACCATAATGGATTTCTTTTGTTTTTGCTAATTCTATAATAAAAGCTCTAATATCATTACTTAGACTCTGGTATTCAGATTCATCTAAATCTAAGAAATCTTGATAAGAATTAATTTTATTTAATGTATTCATTGTCATCACTATCTTCAGGGTTATTATAAATCTTTTCTAATTGATTTGTAATATACTCTAAGATTCCTTTGATTTGTTTTAAGTCTCATCTAGTTGGTCCTACAACTGAGATTTGGTGAGATTGGTTTTTGATATTTAATTTAGCTGTGGCAATTGAAATTGGTAAGTCATCTTTGTGTTCAATAATAATCTTTTGGTTTTTATATGTTTTATCTAAATTGTGTTTGATTTGATCTCAAATTGTTCCGTTTTCAATTAGTTCAATAATTTGTTTTAGTTTATTGTGATCTTGGAACTCTGGATTATTAAAGATAGAACTTACTCCTACAATTTTTTTGTTTTCATTTGATTGAGCATGATAATTAAATAATCTCATAATAATTTCTTGTGTGATGTATTCAAACTCAAGAACTTCTTTCTTGATGATTGGTTCAATCTCTCTTAGTTTATCTTGGATGTCACAGAATTTTACTCCAATTAAATATTGGTTAAAAATTCTAATACATACTTCAACATCTTTTAGTTGTTGCACATTAAAGTAGTTGATTAGTGTTTTAGAAATGTTTGCAGAACTTGATACCAAAATAATTAGTGCTTGTTTAGCATCTAATTGCACTAAACTAATTTGCCTTAAGTTTTCATCATTTTGATTGATGTTACTTGATAATGAAACTAAACCTGTGATTTCATTAATTAGGTTTAATGATTCATTAATAACTTGTTCTGCATTTGCTTGTCTTTTTTCAAAAATCATTTTTAGTTTGTTGATGATTTCTTTATCAACAACTGGAACTAAAATGTTTTTATCATAGTATTTATAACCTTCAATAGATGGAACTCTACCAGATGATGTATGAGTTTTTTCTAAGAAATTAAGATCTTCTAATTTAGCCATTTCAATTCTAATAGTTTGAGGTGACACCTCAGGCATATATTTTTCAACAATGATTTTAGATCCAACTGGTTTTGAAGTCTTATTGTATTCTTCAATAATTGATTTAAGAAGTTTTTCTTGTCTAGTTGTTACTTTCATGGTCAACACCTTCATATAATGATTTCAAAATGTTTTTCATTTTAATTTTGATTAAGATTTCAGCAACTCCTGTGAATGAATCAATATTAGCACCTTTGAAATTATCTAGAAACTTTGCATTCAATCTGATGTTTGAATTAAAAGTATTTGCATCTAATAGCATCACTTGTTTTTCATCTTTGTATAATCAAAAACCATTTTCTGATTTTTTTGTTTGGTAGTTATCATTTAATTTAATAATGAAATAACCAACATCATCTAATCCAATGTTTTCAATTTTGATACTTTGAAACTTATAAAAGAATAAAGTATAGATTTCAATTTTCTTCTGGTTACTAAAGTTACTTTTAAAAGTATTTGATATTAATCGATAGTTTTTAATTGGTGTAATGAAACTTGCACAAATACCAATAACTATTAAAATAACTCCAACTACAATTAATGAAATCATAATTGGTAATTGGTTATCTTTTTGGAAGAATGCTCCAGCTAAGATTAAGATTAAACCAACTATACAAAAAACTCCAATGATAATAAAACCGATTAATCTATTTCGGTCAATTGATGCTTGAAGTTTTTCGTTTTTTATTAATCCTTTTAGCTTTTTCTCTAGTGATTGATGATTGATACTTTTAATATCATTTTCTAATATTTCTGTCATCTGTTCTCCTATTGATTTATATTAGTAATTATTATAACATATTAAATAAGTGATAATTAGCACACTAATAACTATATTGCTAAAATTATGTTATAATATATTAATCATTTTGTTTTTTAAAAGGAGGAATAATGTCAAAAAGAGATTACTATGAAGTCTTGGGTGTTGCTAAAACTGTAACTCCTGATGAAATTAAAAAAGCATATCGTGTACTTGCTAAAAAGTACCATCCAGACGTAAATAAAGAACCAGGTGCTGAAGAACGTTTCAAAGAAATCAATGAAGCTAATGAAGTTTTATCTGATCCACAAAAAAGAGCTCAATATGATAGATTTGGACATGCTGGTCCACAAGGTGGATTTGGCCAAGGAGGATTCTCTGGTTTCTCTGGAAACTTTGAAGATATTTTCTCAGAGTTCTTTGGTGGATTCTCTGGCTTTGGTGGTGGTTCATCACAAGAAGAAGATTCAGATATTCAATTAGCAATTACATTAACATTCTATGAAGCACTAAAAGGTACATCAAAAAAAGTTACTTATAAAAGAAATACTAGTTGTTCAGCTTGTGATGGAACAGGAGATGCTAATAAAGCTCATCCATTAACATGTACAGCTTGTAATGGTAGAGGATATGTAATTAAACAACAACAAACAATGTTTGGAATCCAAAGAATGCAAACTGAATGTAACGTTTGTGATGGTAGAGGAGTAAAAGTTGCTAATCCTTGTAAAACTTGTAAAGGAAAAGGAACTCAACCTGAAACAGTTACATTAACAGTTACTATTCCACAAGGTGTTGATCATGGTGAAGTATTAACAGTAACAGGAAAAGGAAACAAAACTATTCGTGATACTGGAAACCTATATCTTCATATCCAAGTTGGTCAATCAAAATATTTTGAAAGACACAATATGGATTTATACACCATTGCATATATTGACCCAATCTTAGCAATCGTTGGTGGCCAACAAGAAGTTATTACTCCATGAGGTCCTGTTCAATTCACAGTTCCTTCAGGTATTGAACAAGATAAAAAAATCAAAATCCTTGGTTATGGTGTTAAGAAACCAAATAAACAAAATCTTTTTGCTAAAGCTGCAGGTGATTTGTTTGTTGTAATTAAATTAGCAAAACCAGACTATACACAAGATCAAATCAAACAACTACAAGAACTATTAAACAAAAATAATAAATATGTTAAAGATTACTTAGATGATGTTAAGAAAGAGGTGGCTAAAAATGAACAAAAATAAAGATAAAAAAAACAATAAAGAATTAGAAGAACCACAAGAAGTTAAAAAAGAAGAAACTTGTGAAAAAGCAAAAGAATTCAAAAAAGAAATCGAATCTCTTAAAAAAGAATTATCTAGTGAACAAGAAAAAGTAAAGAACTTGCAACATGAAGTTCAAACACTAAAACTTACAATTCAAAAAGCAGATTCTGACTATGTTTCTAAATTACAAGAAAAACAATTAGAAATGAAAAAAATTCTTGAAGAAAAACAAAAAGAATTAACAATTCTAAATGATGAAAAACTAAATGATTTTAAACACAAATTATACACAAAAGATATTTTAGAAATGTTAAATACAATTGATAGATTTGAAGCAATTCTAAGATATGAAAGTCCAGATCCAACAATCCAAAATTATATTAATGGATTCAAGATGTTTTTGGACATGTTCCAAAGATCATTAAACAACATGGGAATCACTAAAGTTGAAATTCCATTAGGGTCAGAACCAGACCACAATAATGCTGAAATTACTGATCAAGTTGATAATTCTAATCACAAATCTGGGACAGTTTGTGAAGTGACTGAAAACGCATATAGTTTTAATAACAAAATTATTAAACATGCAAAAGTTAAAGTATCAAAATAGAGTTTTATATAATAAAATTAAAAGATAAACAATTCAATTATTGGAGGCTATTAAATATGTCAAGTGGAGCAATTGCTGGATTAGCTGTAGGGATGGTAATTCTTGGAATTATTATCGGGATAATCATTGGTTTCTTTGTAGCAAGATTAATTACAAAAAAACAAATGAAAAAGAACCCACCTATTACAAAAGATACAATTAGAATGTTGTATGCTCAAATTGGTAGAAAACCAACTGAACAACAAGTAAATGACTTATACTATAGAAGTACAAGACCAGCAAGAAAATAATTATGGCTGCTAGTTTTATCAAATCTTGTACCCAACCAAAAGATTTCTATAAAGATAAAAGAAAACAAATCTGTTTTGTTGGGCGTTCTAATGTAGGGAAGTCCACATTAATTAATGCATTGGCAAATAATGCAAAATTAGCAAAGACTTCTAAAACTCCTGGGAGAACAAGATTAATAAATTTCTTTGATTTTAATAAGTTTGTTTTAGTTGACTTACCAGGATATGGCTATGCAAAAGCAGATGATAAAACAAGAGAAACAATCTACGAGTTAATTCTTAATTGTTTAAACTACAATGAACAATTAGCTTGTGTTGTTCAATTATGCAATATTGAAGTTTTAACAGACGATGACCAAAAGATGTCAATCTTCTTAGAGAAATCACATTTAAAACATCTTGTTGTGATGACTAAAACTGATAAAGTTGCTAAAAGTACTTTTCACAACAATAAGAAAAAATATTTAGATTTCTTAAAAATAAAAGAGGACCAAATTATTGATATTTCTTGTAAAACAAGACATAACATTGATAAACTTTTAAATTTATTAGGTGGAATAATTAATAATGAAACAAATAAATAAAAAATACGAACATTTAAAAGTTGAACAAGATAAAAATCAATTTTGATATTCTAATAATTTATTTGAGCCAAAGGATTCAAATAAATTTTTTAGTATAGTCTTACCTCCTCCAAATGTAACAGGTCATTTACATTTAGGACATGCATGGGATGTAAGCTATCAAGATGTATTAATTAGATACAAAAGATTAAATGGTTATAGTGCACTATGATTACCAGGAACTGATCATGCTGGGATTGCAACACAAACTAAATTTGATCGTATCTTGTTTGAAACTACTGGGAAAAGAAAAGACGACTTAGGGAAAGAAAAGTTCTTGTCTGAACTTTGAAATTGAAAACAATCGCAAGCAGATTTCATCCACTCACAATGAGCTAAGATGGGATTATCTTTATCATATAAAAATGAAAAATTCACCATGGATGAAGATGTTAATCTAGCGGTTAGAAAAGTTTTTGTTGAACTTTATAAAAAAGGATTAATCTATCAAGATAAAAAGATTGTTAATTGAGATCCACAATTAAAAACAGCTATCTCTAATATTGAAGTTATTTATAAAGAAACATCTAGTAAGATGTATTATTTCAAATATTTTACAGAAAATAAAAAAGACTTTGTAATTGTTGCTACAACAAGACCTGAGACAATGTTTGGTGATGTTTGTTTAGTAGCGCACCCAACTGATGAAAGATATTTAAAATTCAAAGGTCAAAAATTCATTAATCCAGCAAATGATGAATTATTAGATTTAGTATTTGATGACTATATTGAAAAAGACTTTGGAACTGGAATCATGAAATGTACTCCAGCTCATGACTTTAATGATAATGAAATCGCTAAAAGACATCATTTAAAAGTTATCAACATTTTCAATGAAGATGCAACCTTAAATGAATTAGGTAATAAATATAAAAACATGGACCGTTTTGAATGTAGAGAAAAATTAGTTTCTGATTTAAAACAAAAAGGTTTATTAGAAAAGATTGAAACAATTACAAATAATGTTGGTTATTCAGAAAGAACAAACGTAGTGGTTGAACCATACATGTCTAATCAATGATTTGTAAGTATGGATAAGCTAGCTAAAAAAGTTCGTGAAATCCAAAGTTCAACTAAGAATAAAGTTAACTTTGTTCCAGAAAGATTTAACAAGACTTTATTAAACTGATTAGAAAATATTGAAGATTGATGTATTAGTCGTCAATTATGATGAGGACATCAAATTCCAATTTGATATCATAAAAAAACTAATGAAATTTATTGTGAAATAAATCCACCTAAAGATATTGAAAATTGAGTACAAGATGAAAGTGTATTAGACACTTGATTCTCATCTGGGTTATGACCAATGGTTACAATGAATTGACCAGATACAAAAAATCCAATCTTTAAAAATTACTTTCCATCAGATGTATTAGTAACTGGATATGATATTATTTTCTTCTGAGTTTCAAGAATGATGATGTTAACAGAAGAATTCACAGACACTATTCCATTTAAAAATGTTTTAATCCATGGATTGATTCGTGATGAACAAGGAAGAAAAATGTCTAAATCATTAGGTAATGGTGTAGACCCAATGGATGTAATTGATGAATATGGATGTGATTCATTAAGATTATTCTTAACTGCAACTTCATCATTAGGAGAAGATTTATTATTCTCACCAACTAAGATTGCTCACTATTGAAACTTTATTAATAAGTTATGAAATGGTTTTAGATTCATTTATGATTTAATTGAAAAACATGAATGAAAAATTAATTTAAAACTAGATCCTAAAAAACTTGATGTAGTTGATAAAGCAATCCTTGATAAATTAAATAGTGTTATTGAAAAAGTATCTAAATGTTATGAACAATTTAATTTTGTTGTTGGAACTAAATACTTAGTAGACTTTATCTGAGATGAATTTAATAACAACTATTTAGAGTTATGTAAAATCAAAATCAAAAACAATGATTTAGAATGTTTAAATGTTTTAAGTTATGTTTTAAAACAATCAATTATTTTATTACACCCGCAAGCTCCATTTGTGACTGAAGAGATTTATTCTCATATGTTTAAAACTAAAGATCAAATTTCCATCATGAATGAAACTTGACCATCAGTATTATCAATCAAAGATTTTGATAAACAAGCTTATCATAATTTTAGTTTGATATCTGAACTAATCAAGAAGATTAGATTAGAACACCAATTGAAATTCTCAGATCAAATTCATATTACTGCATTTGATACTGTAAATAACAAAGAAGTTAATACAGGTATTTTCTGTAACTATTATGAAGCTTGAAATACAAGTTTCAAAGAAATAAAAGATAAAGATACTCAGGTTATTAATTATTTCTTAGACAACATTAAACTAAACTTTTATAAAGCAATCAACAAACAAGATTTATTAGATGGTTTATTAAAACAACAAAAAACAATTGAGTTTGAATACAACAGGGCTTATAACATGTTACAAAACCAAAACTTTGTAGCAAAAGCATCTGCTGATAAAATTCAATCTGAAAAAGATAAATTAGAAAAGTACAAAACTCAATTAGATGAAATTAATGAACAAATCAAAAACCTTAAATAATAAAATTGAAATCATCAAATTAGTCCCTCGGGGCTTTTGTGATGGGGTTGTTGAGGCCTGAAAAACAACCTTAGATACAATTAATAAATACAAACAAACAAACCAAAAGATTTATATGCTTGGTTTGTTTGTTCATAATAAACAGTTTGTTAATGAAATCAATAAACAAGGAATCATTTTATTAGACGACTCAAATGTATCAAGATACCAATTGGTTTTAAACACAAAGTTTGATAAAGATTCAATCTTAATTTGTTCAGCTCACGGAACTGATCAAAAAACTATTGAATTAGCAAAACAAAAAGGTTTAATTGTTGTTGATACAGTTTGTAAATATGTAACATCAACATCTAATAAAATCAAACAAGATTTAGAATTAGGTTATGAAATTATTTTGATAGGAAAACAAAATCATCCCGAATCAGTTTCATATCTAAATGATTATAAAGATATTCATTTTGTTACTTGTATAGATGACTTGAACAATTTAAAACATTTATACAACAAACAAGTATCAGTGTTTAATCAAACAACATTATCGATTTATGATTTATATGAGTTTTATAAATTTATTAAAGCAAATTTCAATAATGCTAAATTAAACAATGAGATTTGTTTAGCGACAGAACAAAGACAAAAAGCTGTTATTGATTTAGTATCTGATATTGATTTATTTTTAGTGGTTGGAGATAAGAAATCAAACAATTCTAATTCATTATTAAAACTTGGATCTTCAAAAGCTAAACAAGCTTATTTATTAGAATCAAAATCTGATTTTAATATTGATTGATTAACCAATATAAACAAGATAGTAATTACCTCTGGAGCTAGTACTCCAACATGAATTTTTAATGAAATATATGAGTATATTCTTTCATTAGTTAATAATCAAGAAAAATAGACATTATTTTGCACTAAAAAATATTAGGAATAGTGTAAAATAATTTCTTTTTTGTATAATATAAGAGTAATAGACGATAGTTTAAAAATAATAAACTTGTTTGTTACAAAAACATTAACTTATTATTTTTAAATATAGTTTTATTATAATCATTTGATATTAAGACATTTTTAATAAAAATATAAAAAAAATGATATTATTATATAAGTAAAATTTAGATTAAAAATTTATAATTATATATAAAATTACGAAAGGTAAATACAAATGGCAAAAGAAGTATTTGATCGTACAAAACCGCACGTTAACATTGGTACTATTGGACACGTTGACCATGGTAAAACAACATTAACAGCTGCAATCTGTACTGTATTATCTAAAAAAGGTGGAGGGGAAGCAAGAGACTACGCATCTATTGACTCTGCTCCAGAAGAAAAAGAACGTGGAATTACAATCAACACATCTCACGTTGAATATGAAACAGAAAAAAGACACTATGCTCACGTAGACTGTCCAGGTCACGCGGACTATGTTAAAAACATGATTACTGGTGCTGCTCAAATGGATGGTGCAATCTTAGTTATTGCTGCTACAGATGGACCTATGGCTCAAACTAGAGAACACATCTTATTAGCTAGACAAGTAGGAGTTCCTAGAATTGTTGTATTCTTAAACAAATGTGACATGATGAATGACCCAGAAATGCAAGAATTAGTAGAAATGGAAGTTAGAGACTTATTAAGTTCTTATGGATTTGATGGTGACAACACTCCAGTTATTAAAGGTTCTGCATTACAAGCTTTAAATGGTGTTGCTGAATGAGAAGAAAAAGTTGTTGAATTAATGAACAATGTTGACTCATACATTCCTGAACCAGTTAGAGACAACGAAAAACCATTCTTATTAGCAATCGAAGACGTATTCACAATTTCTGGTCGTGGTACAGTTGTTACAGGTAGAGTTGAAAGAGGTCAATTAAAATTAAACGACGAAGTTGAAATTGTAGGTTTAAGACCAACTCAAAAAACAGTTGTTACTGGTATTGAAATGTTCAGAAAACAATTAGACTTCGCACAAGCTGGGGATAACGCAGGTATCTTATTAAGAGGTACTAAAAAAGAAGAAGTTGAACGTGGACAAGTATTATGTAAACCAGGTTCAATTACTCCACATACAAAATTCACTGCTGAAATTTATGTTCTTAAAAAAGAAGAAGGTGGACGTCACACTCCAATCTTCAGTAAATACCGTCCTCAATTCTACTTTAGAACTACAGACGTTACTGGTGCTATTGAATTAAAAGAAGGTGTTGAAATGATCATGCCTGGAGATAACACTACAATTACTGTAGAATTAATCTCACCAGTTGCTATTGAAAAAGGATCTAAATTCTCTATCCGTGAAGGTGGTAGAACAATCGGTGCAGGTACTGTAACTGAAATTATTAAATAATAAATAAAATAAATCTTGGGTTTCCAAGATTTTTTTATGCACTATTTATATAAAAGATTTTTAATCTAATTTTGTTTTGATGTTTGTCTTGATAATTTAAATTTAATATCAATGACTTTTTAATTTTCATAATGTAATAAAAACTAACCAGCCGAAGCTGGTTAGGTTCATATTAAGAAGGAAAATTATTAATAAAAATGTAAATGTAAAGAAAAGTTATAATCAAAATAAGATTTAATAAGTTATTTTCTTCTTAATATTATTTATATTATATACCAATTTAATAGAAAAATTACTTTTTTATTAAATTTTTATTATTTTATTATTGTTTAGTTGGTTTAGATAGAATGCTTCTCATAGGGTTTTCTCATCACAGAAGGAAAACACAACAAGAAAATTCTGAATAACTGTAGATAATTTCACCCCCCCCTATTTTGTTATATAATTATCATGGAAATTTATTTCAAGGAGTAAATATTTATGAAATTAAAATCTAAAATTTTATTAGGGGCTTTTGCAACAATTTCATTAGCTGCTATTCCAACCACAATTGCATTAACTACTACATCTTGTGGTTCTAGTTCATCTGCTTCAGTTGCAGCAGATGGTAGTGTGAACGGAAACCCAGATATTATTTATAAACCATCTAGTTTTATTAAAACTAAAATTCCACCACAAACATTAGAACAAATGTATAAATGTTTCAAACTTTCATCGCAAATGGATGGTGGTCCTGGTGGTCCTGGAGCTGAAATTATGAAAGACAGTTACAAGGTTGAACTTCTTGATGATGTTCTACAATTAACTCATGATGTTACTTTTAAGGATAAAACAGGCACTCAACAACACGAGATAGTTATTGATAAATGTGTATTAACTCCAGACAAAAAATATGGTTTATACACTCATTTAATTTCACAACCAACCGACCCAAATGATAATGGTGGAGTTCTTGAACTTTTTACGCTTTTTGATTTAGCTAAATATTTGTTATTTCTATCTAACATAGATAAAGTTATGCAAGGCAAAGATTATTTTAATCCACCTCAAGTAACTTTCAACCCAAGTCCAACAGTTTGACAACGTTTTGGTGACAAATGAAATTTATTTCATTTATTTAATGGTTTTTTAAAAGTTGGTTTAAAAGAAGCAGCTGGTAAAGGTTTAACTACACCATTCTCATCAGGAACAATTGCTTTAAAAGGTTCACAATTATTATGTACTATAGAATTTGGTGGAACTGATGCATCAAATAATAAACAAACATTTACAAATGAATATAGATATGAATTAGCACCAAATGCAAGTGGACAATATGAATATGGTCTTAAACAAAGCTATGGGGATAATGCAGGTAAAGAAGTGGTATCAAATTTAACATACGATCAACTTGATACAAATCTAAATGGTATTGATAGAATTGATTGGCCACCTTTAGAAGACAATATACCTAATGTTAATAATTAAATTTGGAAATATTTGATAAATATTATATAATATATATAATTTCATACTGTGAAAGAGAGCTTAAGGGCTCTCTTTATTTTATACAAAGGGGTATCATGAAAAAAGAATTAATAAATGAATTAATTAATGAAATTGTTAGATCTTCTGAAGAAAAGAAGATAGACAAGTATCTTATTAAAGATTACTTAGTAGAAATTATCAAAAGAGTTTACTTGAAAAAATTTGGTGTTGAAAATCTAGTATTTGATTTAGACTTAGATAAAAAAACATTAACTAGTTATGTTGCTTTAAATGTTATTGATGATGGTATCGAAGATTATGATGATTTCTTAGAAGTTCCAAAATCAGATGATTTAATCAAGCATCTAAAACTAAATGTTGGTGATGTATATGAAAAACCATTTGATATTCAAGATTCATTTAATAGACATGAAGTTACACAAATCTTACAAGGATTCAAACAAAGAATTACTGAAGCCGTAAACAAAGAAATCTATAAAGATTGAAAAGATAAAACTCAACAAATTGTTTATGGTGAAGTTGAAAAAATGGATAATAACAACGGTGGAGTTTTTGTTAATCTAAGAAAACAATCTGAAGACTTTGTAGCTGGTGAAGACCAAGGAACAACAACAGCATTCTTACCTTATAAAGAAAGAAACCAAGCTGAGGATTTAATTCCAGGTAGAACATATCCATTCTTAATTCAAGATATTGTTGAACGTTCAAAACTTTGACCAATTGTTTTATCAAGAAAATCTGATAAGGTTTTAGAATACTATTTAAAAACTATGATTCCTGAAATTGCTGATGGTGAAATTGTTATTACTAAATGTGCTAGAATTGCTGGATCAAGAGCTAAGGTATTAGTTAAATCAGCTTCAGCTCATATTACTGAACCAGTTGCAATTGCAGTAGGAACTAAAGGAATTAGAATCAAACAAATTTCAGATCAAGTAGGACATGAAAAAATTGAAGTAATCAAAGATGAACAAAATGTTTTATTAAATTTAATTTCACTTTGTGGACAAGAAAGAATTAAATCTATTGCTTTAAAACTTAATGAAGATAAAACAGAAATTATTTCTTCAATCGTATTTGTTCCAGAAGAAGAATATGTGATGATAATTGGAAAAGGTGGTCACAACATTAAATTAATTAATAGATTGTTACCATTCAATGTTGAAGTAAGAAACTATAGTGAATCATCTTCTGCTGAAATCGGTAAAGATTACGATTACTACACAACTGAACAAATTCTTGCTAACTATGAAGAGTTAACAAGAAACTTACTTGAAACTCAAAACGTTCCAGTACAACCTAAAATTGAAGTAGACTTACAAACTCAAGATGAATCAGATTTCAATATGAGTACTGCAGAATACTTAGATGATGAATTCACAGATGACATCAACAAGATTTTAGAAGACGGTGATAAATAGTGTTAAAAAAAGACTTTAATACAAGAAAATGTATTATTTGTAATAAATCTTTTAAAAAACAAAACATGATTCGTTGTTACATACACGATCAAAAAATTTATCAAAACGATAACATAAAAGAATATAGAGGATTTTACTTTTGTAATGACAAAGAACATCTATTGAAAGTAAAAGAAAAAAAACATCGAATTTTCAAAACAAATGAGTTTGATGAATCAATGGTTCTATTCTTAGAAAAGAATTAGGACAAAAGGAGAATTAGATGGCTAAAGTTACTAAAAAGAATGATACAAGGCAAGCATTAAACCTTAAGAAAGAATATAAAAAGGTTGATGTAGGTATAAAGAGTGGAACATTCATTTTCACTTCTCCCTTAACTGTAGAAGAGCTTTCTAAGAAAATGGAAAAATCAACTGCAGCAATCATTACATACTTTTTCAAACTAGGTAAAATGATTAATCTTAATACAATTCTTAATGAAGAACAAATTGGAGAATTATGTATTGAGTTTGGATTAGATTTCCAAATTGAAAAAGAAATCAATGAAGAAAACATTTTAGAAAACATTGAATTTAATGATGATGAATCATTACTAGAAACAAGACCTCCAATTGTTACAATTATGGGGCATGTTGATCATGGTAAAACAACATTACTAGATTCAATTAGAAAATCTAAAATCACAAAAACAGAAGCTGGTGGTATTACACAACATATTGGTGCATATCAAATTCAACACCACAATAATAAAATTACTTTTATTGATACTCCAGGTCACGAGGCTTTCAGTGAAATGAGAGCAAGAGGGGCTAATGTTACAGATATTGTTGTATTAGTAGTAGCAGCTGATGATGGATTAAAAGCACAAACAGAAGAAGCAATCGACCATGCTAAAGCAGCTGGGGTTGAAATCATTGTCTTTGTTAATAAAATGGATAAAGAAACAGCAAACCCAGATAAAGTTATTTCCCAACTTTCTGAAAAAGATATTATTGCTGAAGAATGAGGTGGTTCAACTGTCTTCATTAAGGGTTCAGCAATTAAAGGTGAAGGGATTGAAGAATTATTAGATGCAATTAATCTAATTGCTGAATTAAAACAATACAAAGCCAATAAAAACCGTTTAGGATTTGGAACTGTTCTAGAATCAAACCTTGATAAAGGATATGGTCCAGTTGCAAATATCTTGGTTCAAAACGGTTCTTTAAGAAAAGGTGACTATCTAGTAATTGGATCAACCTTTGGTAGAGTTAGATTAATGTATAATGATTTATTAGAAGAAGTTGAATGTGCAACACCTTCATCACCAGTTAAGATTGCTGGATTAGAAGATGTTCCAGTTGCAGGAGATAAATTCTTAGCTGTAAAAGATGAAAAAGATGCAAAGGATATTGCAACTAAAATCAAAAACAAGAAATCAAGATTAGAATGAAACAATTCAATTCTATCTGAAGAACTAAGAGATAAAATTGCTTCAGGAGAACTTAAAAACATTAATATCTTAGTAAAAGCAGATGTTCAAGGTTCATTAGAAGCAATCAAACAAATGATTCCTAAAATTGAAATTAATGGAGCCCACTTATCTTTAATTAGATCTGCTACAGGAGCCATCACTGAAACAGATATTAGATTAGCACAAGCTTCAAATGCAATTATTATTGGATTTAACATTAGACCACAAAGAATTATTAAAGACTTAGCGACTCAAGTAAATGTTGATATCAAAACATATGATATCATCTATAAAATGAAAGAAGAACTTGAAAACATGCTTAAAGGTTCTTTAGACCCAATCATTGTTGAAGAAACATTAGGGGAAGCAGAAGTGCAACAAATCTGAAAACACTCAGATATTGGAACAATCTGTGGATGTAAAGTGATTGATGGAAAAATCAAAAGAAATGCTAAGGTTAGAGTCATCCGTGACGGTGTAGTAATTTATACTTCTGAAATTGCAACATTACAACACAAAAAAGACCAAATTTCTGAATGTACAGTTGGAAACGAATGTGGTTTAACAATTAAGAAATTTAACGATGTTAAAGAAGGAGATATACTAGAAGCGTATAGTTTAATTGAAAAACAATACGATGAAGTTAACTAAAAATGCCCAGTGAGATACAAATTAGTAGATATGAATCGTTAATTCAAACGATTTTAAATGATACAATTAGATTAGAGTTAGATAATCCAATTGCTAAACATGCTGAAATTACTTATGTAAATTTATCTAATGATTTATCATTAGTAAAAGTATATATCAGTTGTTTAGATAGATCAAAAATTGAAAAAGTTTTAGAAGAACTTAAAAGAGCTAAAGGGTTCTTAAGAACCAAATTAGCTAAGAGTCTTAAAACTTATAAATGTCCTGAAATCAATTTTTATATTGATGAAACAGTTGACCGTGTTGAAAAAATAGAACAATTATTTAAAGAGATTAATAAAAAAGGATAATTATGGAAAAGAATTTAGAATTTTCAAATGGTGAATTAGATCATAATGATACTCAAAATGTTGAGTTTCAAGAAGAAAGCCAAGGTTCATCAGAAGAACAAATCATGGAACCAGATGTGGAACGTGAACCGGTTGATGATTTTGAACATATCTATGCTCAACCAGAACCTCAACCATATTCACAACATGAGCCACAATTTGAACCTCAACCTCAACCAGAATTTGAACATCAACCTGAGACTCAATTTGAACCTCAACCACAACCTGAACCACAATTTGAACACGAACTAGCAACACAACCAGAAGTTCAATTGGAACCGGTTGTTAATGAACCAATTGAAACACCATTACCAACACCAACTAAACCAAAAAAACAAAAAGTTTCAAGTCAATTAGAACAAAGATTATTAAGTACTAAAAAATATAGACAATCATGATGAATCATTTTTGGTATTACATTATTACTATTAGGATTAACTGCAGTAGTATTAGGATACCAATTCTATCCACACACTGGAGTGGTTGCAGAAAACATGAAACTAAATCATAGTTTTGCACTTGCTTCACAAGTAATTGTTTATGTTGTGTATGGGGTAGTATTTGCACCTTATCTGTATCTAATGGGTTCTTGGATATCGAACGTCAATAATACATCTAGATCAAAGAATTTTCATATAGCCTTATGGGTAATTTATGCTATATGTTTTATATTAGTATTAATCTCAATCATATTTAGTTTTAGATCAGGAATGCTACCTAGTAACTACTAGTTAGTATTTTTGGTTTTTTATGGAAAAAAGAAAGGAATGAGAATATGCCATTCTTAAAGTCAATTAAAGCTAAAGGTTTCAAATCCTTTGCCACAGAAATAGTAATCGATTTTAATAAGAATATGACTTCTTTTATTGGACCAAATGGGTCTGGTAAGTCAAACATTGTTGATGCTATTAAATGAACAATCGGGGAACAATCTGTTAAACAATTAAGAGGGGATGATAAGTCTAATTTAATCTTCATGGGTTCTAAAGATATGGGGCCTGCTAATGAAGCATTTGTAGAATTAACATTTGATAACAAAAACAGAATTTTAGACATCGACCGTGATATTGTAACAGTTGCAAGAAAACAAATTAGAAAAAATAATCAAAACTTCTATTATTTAAACGGGGAAGAAACTAGATTAAAAGATATCCATGAATTATTCTTGGACACAGGATTATCTAAAGGATCATTAGGGATTATTTCTCAAGGGACAATTAACTGATTCTCAGATGCTAAACCAGAAGATAGAAAGAAAATCTTCCAAGATGCAGCAGGAATTGGTAAATACTTTAAAAACAAACTTGATTCACTTAACTTATTAGATAAATCATCTCAAACATTAGGAATTATTACTAATGATTTGAACAACAAAAGAAAAAGAAAAGATGAACTAGAAAAATTAGTTAACAAATATGAATCATTTATTCAAAAAGAAGCTGAATTAAAAGAATTAGAACTTACATTCTTAGCTAAATTTATTGGTTTTAAAAAGCAAGAAATCAATAATCTAACTGTATCAATCTCAGAAGCGGAAGAAAAGATTAATCAATTAAAATCTCAATCTGATTTTAATGTAAAAAACAATAGTGCATTGTTTGAAAAGATTAAAGCTAATTCAGATAAGATTTCTCAATTAAATATTAAGATTAGAGAATTACAACAACAAAGAACTGAATTAACTACTAAGATTCAAATCATGAACTCTGAATTAGAATCTGATTTGAATTCAGATAACCTTGAAAAAAGATTAGCCGCTTTAGAAGAAATTCTAAAACAATACAAAGTTGAAAAAGCAACTAAAGAAAAAATTAATGAGGAATTGATTTCAAAATCTTCTGCATTAGATTCAGAAATAGAACAATTAAAAATCCAAAGACAAGAACTTGGTTCTGAATTAAGTAAAAAAACATTTACATTAAACCAAGCTCAATATGAATTAAAAAACTTGTATTCAATCAAAGAAAACAGTTCAGATAGAGTTGTTAAAGAAATTTTAGCTGTTAGAAAAAGCTATACAGGAATTGTTGATGCTGTTTCTAATTTGGTTAAAGTAGATAGAAAATATGAATTAGCAATTGGATTAGCTTTATCTAATTCAACTAAATCTATTGTTACTTTAAATGAACAAACAGCAATGGATGTAATTTCCTATTTAAAGAAAAACCAAATTGGTAATGCAACATTCTTACCAATCGATAAAGTTAAATCTAAAAAATTATCTAATGATGTAATTGCTGTTGCTAAAAACCAAAAAGGTTATGTTGATACAGCAAACAACTTAGTTAAGATTGAAGATAAATATAGAATCATTGCTGATCACTTATTAGGAAATATTATTATTTCTGAAAACTTAGAATCAGCTACTAAGATTGCTCACATGCTAGATCAAAGATTTAAAATCATCACATTAGAAGGTGATATTAAAAATGCAGGTGGTTCAATCTCTGGGGGATTCAGAAGTAATAAAAATGCAGCCATCTTTAATATTGATGAAAAGATTGAAGAACAACAAAAATTGGTTGAAACACTAGTATCTGAAGAAAACAACTTAAGAGTTAGTTTAAAAACAATTGAAGGTGATTATGAAGTTAAGATGTCTTTATCTTACAGTAATAAATCAACAATTGAAAACAACAAAACAAGTATTAAAACATTAGAAGACAACATTATGATTAATTCTCAATACTATGATGAATTAAAACGTAAAGTTGCTAAACCTAATGCAAAAGATACTAGAAGTTCAGATTCATTAAAAGGTCAATTAGTTAAAATTGAAAATGAATTAGCTTTATTAGAACCAGAACAAAACACATTAGCTGATGTAACTAAAAAGCTAAATGAAGAACATGCATTAAGTAGTGATACTAATAATGCAATTGCAAACCAAATTAATGGATTGATTACTCAAAAATCAGATTTTGAAACTAAAAAACTTACAATTCAAAATGATATTGATTCTAAATTATCTTATTTAGTTGAAACATATGAAATGTCTGAAGAATTATTAATTGCAGATTATTCAAACAAACCAACAATTTATTCAGATATCGAATTACAACAAAAAATCTTGGATATCAAACAAGAAATTAAATCAATTGGTAACATTGATAAAAATGTAATTACTGAATATGAAACAATTGCAGAAGAATATGCTCAAAAAGAAAAGGAATATAATGATGCAAAAGATGCAGTAGACCAAATTCAAGGTACAATTGAACAATTAGATCATAAAGCTAAAAATGATTTAAAAACTACTGTATTAAACATTAACAAAATTGCACCATCTATCTTCCAAAGATTCTATCCAGGAGCTGAAGTTGGAACTTGTGAAATTAAGTTCACTGATGAAGAAAACATTTTGGATTCAGGGATTGAAGTTGTTGTTCAACTACCAGGTAAGAAAAGAATTAATTTATCTTTATTATCAGGTGGAGAAAAGACTTTGGTTGCATTAACAATTTTATTTGCTATTTTAAAATCAGCAAAATTCCCATTAATTATTTTAGATGAAGCTGAAGCTGCACTAGATGAATTAAACGTAGAATTCTTTGCTACTATCATTAAAGAATATTCTTTATCTAACCAATTCTTAATTATTACTCACAGAACTGGTACAATGAAAGTAACTGAAGAATTATATGGGGTTACAATGCAAGACCATGGTATTTCTATTGTAATTAAAGATACAATTGAAAACTTCAATAAATACTTCAAGGAAGAACATGGAGGTAAATAATAATGGCAGGATTTTTTAGAAGACTGTGAAATAAAATTACCGGAAAAAAAGATACTGTTGAACAAATCCAACAAAAGAATGAAGAAAACAGAATCTTAAAACAAGACACTAACCAAGAAAAATTCGATGCAGGTTTAAAGAAAACATCATCTGCATTAGAATCAGGGATTAATGAATTAGTTAAAAAATACAAAAAGATTGATGATGATTTATATGATTCATTAGAAGAATTATTAATCTCTTATGATATTGGTAGTGTTGCAACTTATAAAATCTTAGATGCAATCAAAGAAGAAGTTGTTTATCAAAACGTTACTGATGTAAATCTTATTAAAGAAATTTTCTTAGATAAGATGTTTATTTACTACATCAATAACTCAATTATTGATACTGATATCAATTTAAAAAACGACCGTACTAATGTTGTTTTAGTTGTTGGTGTTAATGGTGTTGGTAAAACAACAACAATTGCAAAGATTACTAATAAGTTTGTTAAAGAAAACAAAAAAGTTTTATTAGTAGCTGCAGATACTTTTAGAGCTGGTGCTGTTGAACAATTAAAAGTTTGAGCAGAAAGATTAGGAGTAGATATTGTATTGCCCCAATCTGCTAACCAAGACCCGGCTAGTGTAATCTATCAAGGTGTACAAAAAGGATACGAAGAAAAATATGATCTTGTTATCTGTGATACATCAGGAAGATTACAGAATAAAACAAACTTAATGAATGAATTGAAAAAGATTTATCAAATCATTGCTAAGTTTGATGAAACTGCACCACATGAAACATTATTAGTTTTAGATGCAACAACAGGTCAAAGTGGACTAAACCAAGCAAAAGCTTTTTCAGAAGTTGCAAACATTACTGGAATTGTTTTAACAAAAATGGATTCAACCTCAAAAGGTGGAATCATCTTTGCTATTAAAGATATGTTTAATATCCCAGTGAAATTCATTGGTTTGGGTGAAACCCTAGATGACTTAGAAGTCTTTGACCTTCAAACTTTTGTAGATGGTATGTTAACAAACTTTGATGCTTTATTAACAGAAGATGACAAATAATCGATTTTATTTAATTGAATTGTTTGACATTTACAAAGATTTGTTAACTGATAAACAAATTAATTACTTTCAAGATTATTATTTAAATGATTTATCATTGTCAGAACTTGCAGATATTAATCAAGTGTCTAGAAACGCAGTCTTAGATTCAATTTCTAAAACTGAAAAAATCTTATTAAATTATGAATCTAAATTGCAATTATGCGAGCAAAAGAAGCAAATTTATGATATTTTAAATAAAAATGATAATATAGAAAGTGTAAAAGAAAAATTAGGATTACTAAGGTTATTTAAATAGAAAGGAATTATAGTATGTTATACTCAGGTAAAACAGCTCCTGCTGAAAAATACGATCCAGTTGTTAATAACAATCTAGGACCTGTTACAAGATCAGTAGGACACATTGTATTATACGTATTTATCTCAATCATTACTTTATCATTGTTCGGTTGAATTTACTATATTGTTTGAACAAACAAAATGCAAACAGAACAAGTACAAATTAATGAAACTGCTTCTAACATTGATATCCAATTACAAAAAAGATTCGATACTTTAACTAAAATGATGGATATTGCAAAACAACACTGTGAATTTGATAAAGAAACTTTAGAAAACATTACAGCTTTAAGATCTGGAATTACAAACCACACAATGCCAATGACTGAAGCAAATAACATGATGAATAGAGTTTACACAGGATTTAATGCTTTACAAGAAAACTATCCTATTCTTCAAGCTGATAGATCAATTCAAAGATTAATGAATGAATCAATCTTTATTGAAAAAGAATTAGCTGCATCAAGAAGACTATATAACTCAAGAGTTACAATCTTCAACCAAAAAATTTATAACTTCCCATTAAACGTAGTTTTAGCTCCAAAAGGATACCATGGTATTCCAATCTTTGCAGCAGATGAAGAAGTTAAAAAAGATGTACAAATTAAATTCTGAAACTAAGATTTTATATAAGACATTGAACGAAGTGTTCAATGTTTTTTATTTGCAAAACAAAACCTAGCTATTTGCTAGGTGCGTTAATATATTTGATGTCTTGGTTTCTTTCTAAATCATAAACATATAATTGTTTGTTATTGTTAAGATCGACATTGTTCATACTAACACAATTGATTTGGTTATTTGTATAAACCTTATAATAATAACTTAAAGTAGATTTTGAAGCACATGAAGAAGAAAGTGTTGTTTCAATTTTATCATCTTCACACAACACTGTTCCAGTTGTGATACTAACTGAACTTAGAATATGAAATACTTGTGTTACATTAGCGATTTCATTATCATCACACATTGATGTCATCTTTGTGTAAGTACAACGGATAAAACGATCAACTGAACTTAGTCCACCAGGTAATCCAGTAGTTCCAACCCCTTGACTGAAGTTTCTTAGTTCAATGTTTTCTGAGAAATCACTTGTAGCATTTCTTGGATTAATATTAATATAGTTGTTGATATTTAATAAGTGATAATCAAATGTGGGATTGTTTGTTAATACACCCAATGGGTTATCATAGATTTTTAAACCATCTTTCGTGCATTCTAAAACAATTGCATCTTTTGTATCACAGATTAATCAGTGTAATTGTCCAACTCCTAAATATTGGTTGAACTGAGTATTAGTTAGATTAATATCTTTAATTAATTCTTTAGCTTCTTTAACATTTTTTGCTTGTCCTAAAACATGTAATACTAATTCAAAAGTAGTAATATTTTCTTTTGTTTTATCAACATCATTAAAATGAGCAAAAGTGTTAAAGTTTAATCCTGCCATATACAAACCTTCTGAGTTCATTGCATCATAGTATAAAGGATAGTTTTCAACTACCATTCCCATTCCTATCATTGGATATTTGATATTAATATTTTTGTTTAAATGTCTGTATTTTAAATCATATCCAATGGGTGTAATAATGATTCTTGAAGAAGGTAATGGATATTCAAGGTCCATGTTTCTTCCATAGTATCCTTGTTTGAAATTAAATGAAGTACACATATATAAATCCTCCTAATCTAATTAAATCACAAAATAAATTTAAGTAATAAAAAGCAAGCTTTAAGCATGTAATTTAGTGAGATTATAAAAATTAAAAAACTCTTTAATTTAAAATGTTAAATGTTAAAATAAATATATTAGTTTTAATATAAACTATTTTAATATGAAAGAAAAATATGAATAAAGATAAAATCAGAAATTTTAGTATCATTGCTCACATTGACCATGGAAAATCAACTTTAAGTGACAGAATCATCCAAATGACTAATGCTTTAGAACAAAGGGAAATGAAAAGCCAAGTATTAGATTCAATGGACATTGAAAGAGAACGTGGAATTACAATTAAATTAAATGCTGTTCAACTGCAATACAAAGATTATATTTTCCATTTAATTGACACACCAGGACATGTGGATTTTACCTATGAAGTTTCAAGATCATTAGCAGCTTGTGAAGGTTGTTTATTAATTATTGATGCTGCTCAAGGGATTGAAGCTCAAACATTATCAAATGTTTATTTAGCATTAGAAAATAATCTTGAAATCATTCCAGTAGTAAACAAGATTGATTTACCAAGTGCAGATCCTGAAAGAGTAAAAAAAGAAGTAGAAGATACAATTGGTTTAGATTGTAGTGAAGCTCCATTAATTTCTGCTAAAACCGGATTAAATGTTGACCAAGTTTTAGAAGCAATTATTAAATATATTCCAGCTCCACAAAACAATGATGATAATGCACCATTACAAGCATTAATCTTTGACTCATATTATGATTCTTATAAAGGAGTAATTTGTTTTGTAAGAATCAAGAATGGAACAATCAAGGTCGGAGATAAAATAAAGATGTGTGCTACTAACAAAGAATTCATTGTAACTGAAGTTGGAGTTAGAACACCAAAGATTATTAATAAAGAAGTGTTAGTATCAGGTGAAGTGGGTTGAGTTGCTGCAAGTATTAAAACAGCAAGAGATGTTCATGTTGGTGATACAATTACTCATCTTGATAATCCTTGTAAAGAACCCCTACCTGGTTATAAAGCAATTTTACCAATGGTTTATTGTGGACTATATCCAATTGATACAGCACAATATGATGATTTTAAAGAAGCGATGGAAAAAATTAGTTTATCTGATGCTGCATTAACATATGAATATGAAACCTCTCAAGCCTTAGGTTTTGGGGTCAGATGTGGTTTCTTAGGTTTATTACACATGGATGTAATCCAAGAAAGAGTAAGTAGAGAATTTAATATTGATTTAATCTCAACTGCTCCATCTGTTGAATATATTGTAATTAAAACTGATGGGGAAGAAATCAAAGTTGATAACCCATCTAAATTACCAGATAAAACTAATATTGATAAGATTTTAGAACCGTTCATTAAATTAGAAATTTTAACTCCAGATACTTATGTTGGTTCATTAATGGAATTATGTCAAAAGTATCGTGGTATCTATATTGATTTAGTTTATATTGATAATGTGAGAAGAAAGCTAGTATATGAATTACCACTAGCTGAAATTATGCACTCCTTCTTTGATAAACTAAAATCAGTTTCAAAAGGTTATGCAACAATGGACTATGAATTAATTGGATATCGTCCAGAAAGATTAGTGAAAGTAGATATCTTATTAAATGGTAATAAAGTAGATGCATTAAGTTTTATTACCCACATTGATTTTGCATACCAAAAATCAAAAGTGATTACTGAAAAATTAAAAGAATTAATTCCTAGACACCAATTTGAAATTCCAGTCCAAGCTGCAATTGGGTCTAAGATTATTGCTAGAGAAACTGTAAAGGCTTACAGAAAGAATGTACTTGCTAAATGTTATGGGGGAGATATCTCTCGTAAGAAGAAATTACTAGAACAACAAAAAGAAGGTAAGAAAAGATTAAAAGCAGTTGGTAATGTACAATTACCACAAGATGTATTCATTAAAGTATTAAAGGATTAAGAAAATGAAAAATATTTTTCAAGATAAGTTTAATGAATGAACTGATATCAAGTTTGAATTCACTAAAAATGGATATGATCCAAATGCGGTTGATTTAGTTTTAGATCAAATGATGACTGAGTTTCAAAAGTTAATTGAGTTTCAAAAACATATTGATGAAAAAAACAATAGACTTGAAACAGAGTTAATTGACTTAAAACAAGAAAATAATAATCTAAGAGAAATTAATACAAAACTAAGAACAAGGATTACATTCTTAGAAGATGAATCAAATAAGAAAAATTAATCATGGAATTGATTTAGTTGATTTAAAACGAGATGAATGAAAGAACTTAGACTTTGTGATTAGATATATGTCTAAAAAAGAATATGATGGATATTTAAAACAAACAACTGATTTAAGTAGATTAATGTATGCTTCTGGGATTTGATGTTTAAAAGAAGCGGTGATTAAAGCAACTTGTAAGAAATATAATTTTTATGAGATTGAAGTTGATTTAGATTTTAATCAACCAGTTAGTTGTAATATTGAAAACATTTCATTATCAATTAGTTATGAATCTGATTTAGTAATTGGATCTGCAATTTATTATTTATAGAAAGATGTTTTTACAATCTTTCTATATTTTTTATATTAGATAATTTGATTTGGTGTTAATACTTAGACAAATTGAATTAAAAAGACAAGATTAAATTATTTCAAAATAGTCAAGATTTAATAATATGAATTATTATTTTCTTAATTCTCTTGTAAATTTACACTTAAAATATCAGTATTTTTTTATATAATTTATCCGTAAAGGTAAAGAAATTAATATATTGTGAATTATATTATTACTGAAATTTAACAAGTTCTTTTTTAAAAATTTAACGAAGAAGGAATTTATTTATGAAATTAAAATCTAAAATTATTGCAGGAGTATTCGGTGCAGTAGCTTTAGCTGCAGTTCCTGTATCAATTGCATTAACTGCTACATCGTGTGGTAGTGGTTCTAGTACATCTAATGGAACTACTAATGACGGAAGTGGTTCTAATGGATCTGGAAGTGGTAGTAACAAACCAGGTTCAAATGGAAACAACAATGGTCATGGTCCACAAGTAGGATCTGGTGGGGCAGATATTGTTGGTCTTAAAAAACCAATACCAGGTGTAATTGAAAATCCAAATTGAAAAATTGGAGATACTTTTGTTTTAAATGGTTTCACTTACAAAGTTATTAAAAACCCTAACTACTTTGTTCCTGAATATGGATTCCCAGTAGCTCAACCAGAAAATGCTTTAGAAGTAATTTCGGCAGATTCTGGGGTTATTAGTCCTAACAAAATTGCTACTAACAACTCTACTGGTGTAGTTGACTACTACGATAACTCAGGTAAAGGTCACATTGCTTTACCAGTTACTAAAATTGCAGCAAACTTATTAGCTTCAGCTGTTATTGGTAGTGCTACAACTCCACAAGAAATTGTTATTCCCGATTCAGTTTCAGAAATTGGTGGAAATGCATTCAATGGAATCTTAAATAATATTTCTAGAATTGTATTAGGTAACTCATTAAGAGTAATTGGTGCTAATGCATTTAGTAACTTAAAATGTACTTCAGGAATTGCTTTCCCACAAGTTACTACTACAATTGGATTTAGTGCATTTGAAAACACTGATTTTACAGGTGAATTAGTTATTCCTCCTAAAGTTACTAGAATTTCTCAAAATGCATTTAGTGGGTGTACAGGTTTAACAGGAGTTAAATTCCCTAATGGATTAAAAACTATCGGTAGTGGAGCTTTCCAAGGTTGTATTAGTTTAACAGGGAGATTATATATTCCAGAATCAGTTACATCAATTGAAAACAGTGCATTCTTTAATGATACAGGTTATGATGCACAATCAGTTTATGTAAGTGAAGCTTGTATGAATGCACTTGATGAAAAAACACAAACAAAAAACTTAATCTTTAAACCAATTTCTCAAAGACCTGCTGATCAACAACCACCAGCAAATGCTTTCACTCCTCCATATGTAGAACCAGGTCAAGATATTCAACCTCAACAACCAATCCCAGGTTTAGTATTAAATGACAACTGAAAACTTGGAGATATTTTTGAAAAGAATGGTTATACATATGAAATTGTAAACAACCCAAGTTATGCAATCCCACAATACAACCAAATTATGGCTCAACCAAAATATGGAGTAAGAATTGATAGTGGAATTCCAGGTGTTGTAAAATTAAACAACATGGCAGATAACAATGATACAGGTATTGTTAACTATTCTGCAGATAGAACTAAAGGTGAAGTAGCTTTGCCAGTAGTTGAAATTGCTGATGGTGCATTCAACAATACATTTACTGACCCTAATGGTATGGGTTCTGGTGTTACAATTGGTGATGGTTCTGCAATTGATATTATTATTCCTAATACAGTTGTATCAATTGGTGACGTTGCATTCGCTAACATCAAAAACCAAGTTAACAACTTTAAACTATCATCAAATTTAAGAACCATTGGTATTACAACATTTGCTTCACTAAAATACTCAGGTTCACTTATCTTACCTAGTACATTAGAATCAATGGGTGCAAGAGCATTTACTCAATCTTCAATTACAGGGCAATTAGTAATTCCTCCAAAAATTAAATTTATTCCATATGATTGTTTCTATTCTTGTGGGATTAATGCTTTAAGTTTACCAGATGGATTACAACAAATTGGAATCGAAGCGTTCTGTGCTAACAATAGTTTATCAGGAACATTAGTGATTCCAGATTCAGTTAGACTAATTGATAACAAAGCATTCTATGGAAACAGATATGCTCCTCAAACCGTATTTATCAATAGTAAATGTGTAATTCAAGGTCAACAAAACCCAAACATTGTATTCCAAAAGAAAGCATAATTATATAAATACTTAAAACAACAAGGTGCATTAACAGAAATGTTAAGCATCTTTTTGTATGTTTATGATGTTTACTTTTTGTTATAAAGTCGTCATTAAAATTATTAAATTGTCTTATCTAACATCTTTCTTATTTAATAAATATATGTTGTTATCTATTAATTTGTGTAAAAACGTTATATCTTTTTTGATATAATTTTTAATGTAATGGAAAAAATAATTAAAATTATAAGAAAATTACAAGAATTAAAATAAAGATTTAAAAGAGGATATACTATGAAATTAAAATCTAAAATTATTGCAGGAGTATTCGGTGCAGTAGCTTTAGCTGCAGTTCCTGTATCAATTGCATTAACTGCTACATCATGTGGTAGTGGTGATGGATCTTCAAACGGATCAACAAATGACAGTTCAAATGGTTCAGGAAGTGGACAAGGTGGCCAAAACAATGGTGGCCAAAACGGTAATGGCCCACAAGTAGGATCTGGTGGGGCAGATATCGTTGGACTTAAAAAACCTATTCCAGGTGTAATTACAAATGATTTATGAAAAAAAGGTGATACATTTATTCAAAATGGTTTCACTTACCAACTTATTGACAACCCTAACTACTTTGTTCCAGATTATGGATTCCCAGTAGCTCAACCAAAAATGTCTTTCAAAATCATTGCTGCAGACCCTGGTGTTGTTAACTTAAACCAAATGGCTACTAACAACGCTACTGGTGTTGTTGACTACTATGATAACTTAGGTAGAGGACACATTGCTTTACCAGTTACTAGTATTGGTGCTAACTTATTACCAAACGCAGTTATTGGTGCTCCAACAACTCCACAAGAAATTGTTATTCCTGACTCAGTTTCTGAAATTGGTGAAAATGCATTTACTGGACTTGTAAATGATGTTTCTAGAATTGTATTAGGTAACTCATTAAGAGTAATTGGTGCTAGTGCATTTAGTAACTTAAAATGTATTGCAGGACTTGCTTTCCCTCAAGTTACTACTACAATTGGACAATATGCTTTTGAAAATACTTTATTCTCAGGTGAATTGGTAATCCCTCCAAAAGTTAAAACTATTTCAGATAGTGCATTCAGTTCTTGTGCAGGATTCACAGGAGTTAAATTCCCTAATGGTTTACAAATTATCGGAAACAGTGCATTTGATGGATGTCTTGGTTTAACAGGAAGATTATATATTCCAGAATCAGTTACAAACATTGGAAATAATGCATTCTGAAACAACACAGCTTATGAAACACAATCAGTTTATGTAAGTCAAAACTGTATGAACTCAATTAACGAAAGCACACAAACAAAAAACTTAATCTTTAAACCGATTTCTCAAAGACCATCTGGTGAAGAACCACCTGCAAATGCATTCACAGCTCCATTTGTAGAACCAGGTGAAAACATTCAACCACAAGAACCAATCCCAGGTTTAATCTTAAACTCTAATTGAAACATTGGTGATCAATTTGAAACAAGAGGTTGAACATATGAAATCATTAAAAACCCATCATATAAAATTCCTCCATTTGGTGAATTGATGGATCAACCACAAATTGGATTAAAAATTGTTAAAGCTAATATGGGTGTTGTAGATGTTAGCCAAATGGCTGATGACAATGAAACTGGTATTTTAAACTATTCAGAAGATAGAACAAAAGGACCAATTGCATTACCAGTTGTTGAAGTTGCTGATGACCCATTTGGAGTTGGTAATGCTCAAGCTTTATCTTCTCCACAATTAACTTTAGGAGATGGTTCTCCAGTTAACTTCAGACTTCCAGATACAGTTGTTAAAGTTGGATACGGATGTTTCCCAATTAGAAACCAAGTACTATCTTTCCAATTATCAAAAAATCTTGAATATGTTGGACCATATGCATTCTATACATTCAACTATGACGGTGAATTAATTTTACCTAAAACATTAACAACATTAACTCAAAACTGTTTCTCTAACTCTTGAACTGGTAGAGGATGAACTGGTCAATTAGTTCTTCCACCAAAAATTGTTGAAGTTCCATTTACATGTTTTGCTGGAAACAGATTCACATCAATTAAATTAAATGATGGTTTACAAAGAATTGCTTCTTTAGCTTTCTGTAACAACCAACAATTAGGTGGTACATTAACTATTCCTGAATCAGTTGTTCAAATTCAAGAAAATGCATTCTTACATACTGCATTCCCACCTCAAACAGTATTTGTTTCAAGTATCTGTGTTATCACTAACCCAGGTAACGAAAACTTAGTTTTCCAAAAAAGAGCATAATTATAAATAGATAGACATATCCCCTATCACTGGACTAAATATTTAAAACCTTTTTCTTGTATTCAA
>JAHHTF010000010.1 GCA_020024775.1 Ureaplasma sp.
CACATAATTTTATTATATCTGTGTATAGTGTGTTCATTTTGAATGAAAAATATTATAAATATCTATTTCGTTTTTTTGGAATAGATATTTTTTATTTGTTATACTATAAGCATGGGGTTTAATTTATAATTAAACTTTTAACTTGTCATTATTTTTTAAAAGTGCTATAATAATATAATGTAATTATATTATCTAGATAAATCTTAGAAACATAAAACTTTTAGAGAGGAGATTAAAAGTTTTGAAAAATTTTAATTTGTTATTAAGAAACTGTTCAAGAATTATGTGAAAATTCAAATTCTTGATTTTACAGTTATGTATGTTGCTATTTATTGCAATTACAATTCTATCAAGTGTATTTTTATCCAATGTTTCTTTGAATGCCTCTTATAACCATTTAATTGTTGATGGTGTTTCTCCAGATTTATCTATTCAAAAATATAGTCCCACTTCAAGTGTAGCAATTGATATATCTACAAAAGATTCAAGTAATCAATTGATACCATTTGATTCATCAGATAATAATCCAAATTTTAAATCATCAAAAGCAAAGCAACCATATCAGGTTTATACTCCGGCTAGTGTTTCTAATTTACCTGTTTCAGCTGGATCTCCGAATATTCCTGTTTATGGTTTCAATCAATTTTATGCAAATATAAATGCTATCAATCCTAAAGCATTTCCAAACTTGATTTACTCACCTAACTTTGAATATTGTATTCCAGTTAATGATGTAAGAACACCAATTGAATATAAAGACAGACTATACAACTTAATTAGTTTTTATAACAATGGTTTATATCCGTCAGAATTAGTTAAAAACCCAGGGGCTGCTAATGTTGATATTAGTGGTTTATACAACCAATCAATTTATTCATTTGACCCTTGATCAATCAAATTAAACAATGGTGTACTTAGTACATCAGAATTTGGTCTTGCAAATATTCAAGGATTTTCAGGGACTGATGAACCAAGCTTCCTTGTTTATTTATCAACTTATGATAATGTAAATAAACAAATTGTTACTACATCAAATACATTTGCACCAGATACTGTAACTCAAGCACAAATGGATACAGTAAATAATCAAGTTGTTTTTAGTAATACTGAATTCTTAATAAACAATGATAACATGATGATTCCTGGTAAACCAATGAACACCATTAATGATTTAAGGGATTTCTTGGTTAGCAAGAATAGTTATAATGTTGATAAATATTCAGAACAATTATTTGGTTTCTTAAAACAATCTGTTCAAAATTTTAAAGCATCTTCATTTGCTACGGTGACAGATGAATTTAGTTTTCATTATAAAATAGATGCAGCTAAATCAACTGGATTAGCTAGTTTTATTTCATCAAAAGGAAATCAAGCAGTTGGTGAATATAAGAAATATTTTGAAGGTGATTTAACAATCCCTGTAGTTCCTTATTTAACTGTAACTCCAGTTGCAGGTTATACTCCAACTATTGATGAGTTAAAACAACCAATTAATTTAGCTACAACATCTAATTGAACTCCAAACAATAGAGCTATCAAATCTTATTTATTATCAGCAATTGAAGTTCTAAAAATTAACTTATTAGATAAATATAATGAATTCTTAGAAAAATTAAGTACAACTCTAGATCCAAAATATCAAGTTATTTATAAAGAATACCTTGATAAATTTGACATCGAACAATACCTAAAATCTAAGAATTATAAATACTCAGTTTCTTCTAACTTTGTTTATTCATCATTAGGAGCAAGTGCAATTGTTTCTGAATATGAACAAAACCCAGAAGATAACAAACTAGTATTAGAAAAAGGTCTTGGAATTCAAAAATCAAGAATGATTCAACTTGATACACAAATGTTCAAAATCGAACAAGTTGTAACTCCAGGAGAACCAGCTAAGGTTTTTGAACAAACTCTTCCAACGTTATGTAAAAACAAATTCCAACTTCTAGATGGAGTTGCATTTGCTTACTATGATATTTCAAAAGAAAATTTCTTAAAACACAAACTATATAATCTTTTTGCAATGTTATCTCAAGCTGATTTTGAATTAGGTGCTACTGATAAAGATTATATTTGAAGATACACTGCTTGATTAGGTGATCCTAAAAATACAGAAAATTGAAACTTGTATTTTTCAAGAGTACAAGATTTTTGTGATCACTGAACAGTAAACAAACTTGATAACATAGGATATGGTTATAGAATTGCACTTAACCAACATTCTGCAATCCCCTCAGTTTATTTATCTTCAGCAGGAATATATACAGATACAACATCTAGTGCGATAGTTTTATCTCAAAACTATAATAATTTCAAGAATGGTTCAAAAAGTGTTGTTGATTCTAAATTTATTTCTGATGCATTACAATTACCAACCCTAACATATAAAATCAACCAAGACGATATTAATAAAAACCCTTATTTATTTCAAAAACATTATATTTATAACCCTTATTCAAACAAAACCGAATTCTATAATGACTTCAATGATTGAGTAGCAAGATTAGACGACAAATTTAAAATTAACTTTAACTCAAATGAGTATGTAATCATTGGTTCTGGACTATCCCCTGAATTTATGTATCCAGTAACATCACAAGAACAAATGTTAGTTGATAACAACTCACCTGTATTCTTTGTAAATGAAACAGGTTTCACAAAAGCACATGACTCATTAACTAACCCAATTTCATCTCATTATTGAGTTAACGTTCCAACATTAAAAAATAAAACTCATCATAAATCTGTTGAGTTAGCTACTGAAGAAATTAATGATAAATTCTGACCAGTGTACAATAACAACATTTCATATCCGATTAATGATCCAAGTCAACCAGATCAATTATTGTATGCAAGAATGAATTTCTCTAAAAACATCTTACAATTTGTTATTATCTTAACTTCAGTTATTGGAGTAATCATTGCATCACTTGCAATCTTCTTCTTATCAATCCTATTAAGAAGTATTATTAAACAAAACTTAAATACATTTGCAATTGGTTTAGCTAATGGAATTACAAAAAGAAAACTTGCACTAAGTTTCTTCCCATTAGCACTAATCCCTTCCTTTGCTGCTGCATTAATAGGTTATGGTATTTCATTATTAACTTACCCTTTAATAAATAATGCAATTCTAACTTATTGAACATTAGGTATTACTCCAGCAGTATTTAGTTTCTTAGTATTTGGATCAATCTTCTTGATTACAGCAGTCTTGATGTTTGTAACAATGATTTGTGTAATCTACTGAACTCTAAGAAAACCAACCGCAGTATTATTAGCAAATGGTGCTGAATATAAAGTAAACAAATTAATGCAATGAACTAAACCAGCATTAACAAGAATGGGAGCGCTTGCTTCATTTAGAGGAACCTTCATCTTTAAGAACTTCTCAAGATTCCTGGTATTAATTGGTTTAATGACGATGTTTATGACAATGAGCAGTATGTTTGTTTCATTGTCAAACAGTTTTAGTTCAGCAATGTCTCATACCCTTAAAAACAAAGATTACAATTATAGTGTAGACTTCTATACTCCAACTGAATCTGGTGGTTATATTTCCCCTATTAAACCAGAAGATTTAGGAACAAGTAAATATAGTTTCACACAAATTCATGCTTTAAGTAATGATACTGTTTATGGACTTAAATATAAAGATGCATTAACTTATACAAACCCACTAGACCCAACAAAACAAATATTTTACTCTAACTTAGCATTACCAAGTGTTAACTATGTTGCTGAGTTACAAAACAATATCAACTTCTTTAAAAACAAATACTGAATTAGATTAGTTCTAGATATTGATATTCAATTCTTAAACATCAATATTAACCCATGAGCATGAGCTAAAAGAGCAATCCCTCCATCAATGCTTAAAGTTGCTGATGATTTATATGAAAATCAAATGACTGATGTATTTAAATACTTCATTTATGAATCATATAATTGAGATACATTAAGTTCTATTAACAGAAATGATCAATTAATGTATACTTGATATATTGACCCAGTTGTTGCTAAAGAAAATCAATTCTCTTTATACAATGATTTAAATAACTCATCTAATCCAGAAGATTGAAACCAATCTAATTGATGTTACAAATACATTAAAGATTCAAATGGCACTTATTATTGAAAACCAAGTACTGCAGACATCAACTATGGTTTACCAACTTATGAGTTCAAACCATCATATTTAAAATTGGTTTCAACAATCTTAGCATTACCATTCAACCCTTTATATAATTACTATTTACAACAAACTAATCAACCATTAGTAAATCGTAATTATTACTTAGGAACTAACTTCTTACCATATGAACAAAAAGATAGTCAGTTATATACATATATTGATGCTAAAGATGCTAAACATCATGAAACAATTAGAATCAAAGGAATTGATCCAACAATCAATTTAGATACATCAGGAACATCAACTCCTAAATTCTATTTGTATGATGAATACTCAAATATAAACTTAGTAAACAAACTTAAATGATATGAAGACAACATGTTTGATGTTAATGGATTACCAAAAGATGGTTATTACCCATTAATCATTAATGAAGTTGTTCACAAAAAATATGGTTACAACATTAATGATACATTTGAATACAGAGTTCAAAATCATTATGAAAGATTTAAATTCAAATCCCTAAACAAACCACAACCAACTGCTAAATTTAAAATTATTGGTATTACAACTTCTAAATCCGAAGAACAATACTTTACAACTCAAAAGTCAGCAAATAAAATTCTAGGATTTAAAAAACCAGTTTATAAACCAACTAAAGATATTATCAAAGATGAAACATTTAATTGTTGATCTGATAAACAAGCAATTGAAGACTTTGTTCCATTCAATGGGGTTATTACAAGTTCTGAAATTCCAGAATTCTTAAAACTTGGATTAATGCTTTATACTCCAAGTGGACTAAACCCATTATCTAACCAAATTCCATTTGAATTCACATTTGGTGATGAATTAGAACAAATCAAAAAGAACTGAACAAAAATTAACCCAATCGTTGGTTTTGATTTAGTAGATCCAAATATCTCAAACCCATTACCAATTGATGTAGTTAATATTTTTGCTAAAAACTATATGAACATCTTCTCAGAAGGTGATCATCCAATGACTAGTTATTATTTAGCAAGCTTAAATTCAATTGACCCAACAATTGTTTCTAAAGTTCTAGGTATTGCAATGGATAAAACATCAAATGATATTATGACAATCATTATTAGTGCTTTTGTACCAACATTAATTATTATTATTCTGTTATTATCATTTGTTATTGTTCAAGAAGCAAGAAGATTGATTGCATTACTAAAAGTTCAAGGATTTGGCGATTGAACAAACGCAATATCATTATCATTCATTTACTATATTGTGTTAGGAATCTCATTATTGTTTAATATTGGATTAAACTACTTATTATCATGAGGTTTCTCTAAAGCAGTATTCTCAATGTTTAATATTATTATTAGTCCAGTTGCTCCATGATGAATTTATGTAGTTACTACATTAATTCTATTAGCAATGGTACTATCATTAACATTATCTACCTTCTTTAAATTAAAGAATGCAAATTTAGTTGAAGAAATCAGTGTTAAATAATTAATTAGAATTGTTCTTAAGAACAATTCTTTTTTATTGTTCAAAATTATTTTTAAAAAATATATACTATTTCACTAACTGATTTTGTTTTTGTGTATATACTATTAGTGTTAATTTTAAACAAACAAGAAATAAAGGAAATATATCCATGAACAAAAGAAAACTATTTTTTGGTTTAGCAGGTGCATTCGCTTCTGCTATTGCAATTACAACAACAGCAGTTGTAGCTACATCTTGTGGTTCAAGTAGTGGAACTAAAGGTGAATGATACAAAAATGTAGCAGATCCATATAAGGAATTAAACATGCTAGCAACGACTATGGATGCAGCAGGTTATACTCCAGGAGATGGATCAAAATACATTGATAAAGCCAAAATTGTTAATGATAAAGTAAGAGGTTATGTTAAAGCAGTAGCTGGAGTGATGAAACAACAATCATTAAACAATAAATCTATTGTGTTTTTAAAAAATGATTCAATGGGGTTTGATCCAAATGCTAATGAGAGTGCAAAACTAGCTAACATTAACACTTTCCATATGGAACAACCAATTTTGTATCCAACAGTGTATTCACAACCTGATAATGCAGAAGTTCCAGGAATGGGAATGAGTTTCCCAGCGCCAGTAAAAGATGAAGGATTAAGAATGTTTGATGACTGATTTGAAATTGGTGCTAGTGCACTAAACTCAGGTAACTCATCAGTTCCGGCAACAATTGCAGATTCATGAAAAGGAACAGCAGACTATGTAATCTTTTTATATGATTCAAAAAATATGTCTGCAGCTCAAGAACAAGCTTTTATTAAATATGCATTAAATAATAATAGTCCAAACTTCTTAGCTAAACAAATTCTAAATCCTAAATCAGCTTGTAAACAAGTTATTCCATTAGACATTGAATACTTCTATAACACAACATTCCATGTTTTAGGAAACCAAGAAATCGCTGAATGATTATCAAGTGTTTTAATTGATGCAGCAGATGGAACTTTTGAAGCAATCACTAAGCAACCAGCAATTGCAGCATTAGATGCACAAAAACAAACAATTGCTCCAGCAAATGTGATGACTAAAGATAAATTAACTAATAGAAAACAAGGAATTAAAGATAATTTAGTTAATATGATTTCTGCAAGAGACAACACTAATGGACACTTTGCAGCATTAGGTTTACAACCAGATTTATTTGTTGAAAACGGAAATCAAAACTCTCAACAATACCAAAAGGTTGGAGCATTCTTCGTAGATACAGATCCAACTGGTGCTACAGGAACTCAAATCTATAACCCTAGTACAATTAGTGTTAAAACAAAAGATTTCTTAACTCATTCAGAACCTACTCAAATTGAAGCAGCAAATATTTATGCAGCAGCAAGTGACCGTTCAAACTTTGGTAACCAAGCTCCTTGACCACTAACAACATCTCAACAATCTAAACAACAAACTGTTAGTGAACCAGAATTAGGTATCCAAACAAGAGATGCTGGTAAGTTCACATTAGAACAACTAATTGCTAAAAAATATATTGGAACTTGTGTATATACAGAAAGAAATGATACAGATTACACTCAAAGTGCATATGTGTTAAATATTACACTTCCAGACTCTAAAATTGTAAATTTACAAAGTTATTACGATTCTAAAAAAGACTACTTTAATTTAATGAATTAATTTAGTATATTCATAATTGTTTATGAATAAAATCTTACTTAAAAAAAATAGAGTGCAGCAGAATGAAAACTTCCTGCACTACTCATCTATCAGTAAAACAACAAAAGTAATTATTGCAATTGTTGTTTTGCTATGTAGTTCATTTATTGTCTTCTCTTTCTTCATTGAGTTTAAATATGGTGGTGAATTAACCATTATTACTCCACAAGAAATTGCTAGCAATAATATTAAATTTACAACTAGAGTTTTACAGCCATTAGGTTATTTAATTGCAGGAATAGGGGTCCCAATTGTTTCATGTTGTTTGCAATCAACAACCCGAAATAAACTTGCTGAACCAACCACACTAGGTTTCTTTCCAGTTATCTTGATGGCAATCATGGTGTCATCAGTTAATCCATTTGGATCAAATATTTATTTCCAATGAATCTTTGCTTGTTGTTTCTCATCAATCATTATTTTTATGAACTTGATATTAACAAAAAAAGATATTTCAAAATCAACAATGAAATCAGTTTTGATTGGATTTACCTTTAATGGAATCATTACAGGAATCAACTGAATTCTATATACTTATTTACCAAGCTTAACAAGTAGTATTAATCCATTAGTTTGATTAGCTGGAACTAACTTAGTTCCTTTAACTTCAACTAATGTGATTATCTCAGGAGTTGTTTGTTTAGTATTTACCATTGCATTATTAATTATGATTCCATATTACAATGTAATTCAAAAAGATCCAATCTTAGCGAAGTCATTAGGAATCAATGTTAATACAGTTTATTGAATCACTGCATTCTTTTCTATCTTTATAGTTGTAGGAGCTAGTTTTGTAGCTGGTGGGGTGATGTTACTAGGTTTAGTAATTCCTCATTTAATTAGAATGATTTTCAGAACTGATGACAACACAGTGGTAATGACTGTCTCACCATTCTTAGGTAGTGCATTGTTATTAGCATCAAATATTCTAAGAAATGGATATAACCTAAACATGAACCTATTAACTGCAATCTTAGCAATCCCAGTGTTCATCATTTTACTAACAAGAAAGAATCATCATGATAAAGCCTAATCAAGAAATAGTTATTAAAGAAAACAATAAATTAAAGTTTTATAAAAACAAACATAAATTCTTTTTTGATCAACACAAAGGAGGATTGTTCAAACTATTTATTTTAATATTAGTTTGTTTACTTTTATTTTTGTTAGTAGCAATGATTATTGTTGGTGGAATTATTAAACCAACAAACCTTAAAGGAAACTTTGTATATGTTTTACAAATGGTTATCACTGGGTTTAATTTAGGAGCAAGTACATTCTTATTACAAAAAATTACGAAGAATAAATTAACTGACCCAGCGATTGTTGGGTTTGGAAATATTAACTTAATCCCCATGGTAGTATTGGTATTATTCACAGATACTTCATTAACTAATGATCCTAGTTTAATTAGTAGAGATACATTTAATAACATTATGCCAATTATTATTTTAGGAACATCAGTATTATTTATTAGTATCTTCCATGTATGTTCAAGATCTGGAACAAAACAAAACTATAAAAAGATGTTGATTACTGGGATTATCTTAAACTTTATTTCTTTAGCAATTGCATATAGTATTAAACCGAAACTATCATATAGTCAATGACCAGTGGTTGAAAAATATATTATGGGATTCATTCAAAATGTTCCTAATCCAAATACATTATATTTTGTATTAGCATTATCAATCACAATGAACATTTGAATTTTATTGATTTCAAGAAAATTACACATCAGTATTACTAACCAAGATATTGCCACACAATTAGGAGTTAATAATAACTCAATTATGTATCAAGCTTTGTTTTGTGTAGCAGGATTAATTTCTGCAAGTTATATGATTGCAGGAGACTTTGTATTTGTTGGACTATTAGCCGCAAACATTGCATCAATGATGTTTAAAAAAGAATTTACTAAAGGTTATTTTGGATCAGGTTTATTTGGTGTTATTGTAGTGCTATTAACATACTTTGTGTTCAAGAACCTAATTGGAATTGAACCAGAAATTATTCCTTTATTAATTCCATTAGCAATCGGCCCTTATTTCTTATTTTTATTATTTCGGAGTAAAAAATAATTATGAATTCATCAGCATTATTTCACATACAAAACATCTATGTTAAGTATGATAAAAAATACATCCTTGAGAATTTTAGTTTAGATATTAACAAAGGTGATTTCTATGTGGTATTAGGATCTAACGGATGTGGAAAATCAACCTTAATTAAATCTCTAGTAAGAGTTAATAAATTATCAAGTGGTTGTATTTTATATAACAATAAATATATTGATTTACCATATAAAACAAACATAAAAATAAGAATAAATAATACAAAGATTGCATTAAAATTCAACGCAAGTAAAGTTCAAAGATTATCAAAATCAATTGATAAATTAGTTCATGATTTAAATAATCCAAACCTTAGTGATAAACACCAAAAATATCAAACTAAATTAGCTAAATTAAATGAGTCATTAAATAAAACTAACGAAAAAATAAGACTATTAAATGCAATACTAGAAAATGATTTATTTTTATTAGAACATTGAGAAGAACATGAACACATTCATTCTAAAAAATTAAGTCTACAAATAGCTTATGTCCCTCAACTACAAGATTTCCCAGAACAAACTACAGTATATGATTTTGTGAAACTAGGAAGATATCCACATTCCAATGCTTTGGGTTTAAATTTTGATTATTTAAAAGAACACGAAATAATTATCGATGCACTAAACAAAGTAGGAATTGAACCATTACATAATAAGTATCTAGATGAACTATCAGGTGGTCAAAAACAAAAAGCATTAATCGCTTTAGCTTTAGCTCAACAAACTGATACAATCATTCTCGATGAACCAACAAACCATTTAGATATTAAATCTCAATTAGAGATTATGGATTTATTAGAATCATTACATTCTGAATTAAATAAAAACATTATTATCATTATCCATGATATTAATATGGGTATTAAATATGCTACTAACATTTGCTTAATGAAAGAAGGTAGAATCATTGCAAATGGGACTAAGCAAGAAGTTATTACTAAACAAAATATCTTTTATGCTTTTGGAGTAGATGTAGATATATATAAATCAGATGATAATCAAATTGAAATTACTAAGTTCTGATTATCAGATGATGAAGAAAAAGCAATCCAAGATAATGTTAAACAATAAGTAAACAAAAGTATTCACAAATAATCTGTGAATACTTTTTTCTATCAATTGTTTTTAAATGGATCAAAAGGATCGTTATTGAATGGATCAATTGGGTCATTGTTGAATGAATCATTGTAAACATGATCTGGAATCATAGGTTCTATAATATCAACAATTTGTTTTGGAATAGCACCAACAGAATCTAGTGAAGAAATCTTTGCAAGCTTTAATGCATAGTCTTCTTCATCATCAATATAACTGATTCCTGTTTCTAGTATACCATCATTGTTATTATTGAATAGGTTGTGTTCAATATTAAATTTGTTGTTGTTCTTGTTGATCATCGTTATTCTCACTACTAGTATTATTTATTAAATCGTTTTTTAGTTTTTCAAATTCTTCAATAGTTATTGTTTTTTCATCTAGCATTCTTTTTAATTCTTTCAACTGATTAATAATATCAATGCCGCCAACATTATTAAGGTTGTTGTATTCTTTTTGAACAATTGCTTGCATTTGCTTTCTAAGCTTTTCTTCTTCTTTTTGTTTCTTTAAATACTCTTGTAAAGTTAATGCTTTAAGTTCAGAAAAACGAATAGCTAGAATAATATTAGCAAATCATCCAAATATTATTTGTAAGCCAAACATTATCTTCATTATTTTAACTTTTTTCTCATCAATGAATCTTTCTAACTCAGGCATGGTTGTAATAGAATAACCTAATATTACTAATGAATAAATAAAAGCAAAGAATAATGCAACAGCTCCAAGACCACCAGGGAATATAACTCATCCAATACCATCTGGTGCCAAAGTACCAAATCAAAATAATGAAAGGAATACACCAATTATTCAAGCTATTGATGCAGTAACATTACCTACATAAAATTCAGCAGCTTTTTCATGTAACAATTTTTGTGACCAAGGAACTCCTTTTTTATAATACACAATATATGACATAAATACCCCCAATATTTAATCATTAATTTTTCTTAGATAATAAATCTATTAATGGTTGTTTTAGATTATTATATTCTTCTTCAGTGATAGCATTTGAAATTCTTAATTGATTTAATTGTTCAATTCTATCAATGATTTCTTTTGTATCATTTAATGAAATTGAATTATCATTAATTTGTTTTGGTTCTTCCTTTTTAATAACTTGTTTTTCTTCTTGTTGTTTTTTATCAACATATTCAATTGGTTTATATATTTCATTAATGTCATCTTTTAGAATTAACAGTTTTAATATTTTAAATAAAGCATAACTTATTAATACTGAAAAGATTAGCATTAATGTTCCTAAACCCATTAATTTGTTTCGGTATTGTTCATTTAGTGTTTTATCAGCTGCAACAATCATGATCAATACTGATTGACTGATTGATAATATTCCTCCAAGAGTTCCAATTGTTATTATTCATAAATCCTTAACAATAATTTCAAATGCATTGTTGTTTAATTTATTAGGATTAATAATTGCAACTAGTATGTAAATTATCAACCCAAGGATAACAAAGGATAATGAAGCACATGTTCCAATGTTAATCTTATAAATTAATTGAAGTCTTTGTTTGTGATTTAATCGTTTCATAATGATTTAAATTATATAAAAAAAGAATTATCATAGTTAAACAAAAACTAGTTAATCTGATTACGAGACAAACTAGTTTTTTATTACATCTTAATGATATCTTTTCTTAACTTATCATATTCTTCTTGTGAAATTAAACTATTAGCTTTTAAATCATTTAGTTTTTGTAATTTAGTTTCAATATCTTCAATGCTAGTTGGTGCACTATTGTTAAGGTAAGAATTTGAATATGTAGGACCAGGTGTATATGGATTTGTTGGGCCCATACCACTAGGATCATAACTTGTTGACATGTTTTGTGCTGGATTGTATTCATTTTCATTTAATCATTTTATTGTTTTGCTTAAGAATACTCCTAAAACAATATTACAGATTCAAGTGAAAAAGAACATACAAATTCCAGTTGCTAAGAAACTTGTGGAGAATTGTTTTGGAACCTTACTACTTATTGAAATTGTAGTAATAGCAGTGGCTAATGCAAACGAACCACCCACTAATCCTCCAAAGATAACAGAAGCAATGAATGCAGGTTGGCATCAACTTGGATATCAATATATTTCTGTATAACCATAAAATGGATTATATACTGAATAAGCTCCCTTAGCATAAAATGCAATTCAACAAATTGTTGGAATTAAAATAAATGCAAATGTTAATCAGTTTATGATTGTTAATATTTTTAGTTTCTTTATTAATTTTTCTTTAGACATAAAAATCCTTATTGTATGAAAAATTTAATATTAATGGAGAGTCCTACCACTATAATACATACAATTTCTATATCACATATCATGTGTTAATTATTGATATCAAAAATAGGAGAACAAAATGAACCTGATATATGATATATTAAAAGTATATACTACAAGCGATAACAAACTTCAATAATATTAAATTGTTATTCAATTGTTATTATAACACTTTTTAAGTAATTATATATTTTTTTAGGAAATTTTTGACACTTCCAAATTCGTTTATAATGTCTTTGGTATAACTGTCTGCTAAAATTCTTTGATCGGCTAATAAAATGATTCTGTCAACCATTGTTTCAATACAATCAACATCATGGCTAATAATCACTAATGTTGTTTGATTTTTGTTGCAGTATTCTAAAATATAATTTTGGATTTTGTTTTTTATAGAAATATCTAAACCAGTTGTAAATTCATCAAGAATTAAAACCTTAGGTTTTCCTAACATTGATAAAAATACATTAACTCTTTGTTGTTGTCCACCTGATAATTTAGACATTGGTAGATTTACTATTTCATCTAGTTCAAATACTTTTAGTGCTTCAAAGATATCTTCTTCAGATTCTGGTTCTTCTTGAAGTTCTAAGCAAAAGTCAATTAAATCTTTTGCACTTAAAGCACTTGGAAATTGTAAGTCTTGGAACTGAACTGAAATCTTTTCATAAGGTTTAGTTTTGTAATCAAAGTTATATTTGATTGTTCCTTCTTTTGGTTTATAGATTCCACATATAGTTGAAATTGTTAAGGTTTTCCCAGCTCCATTTGGACCCAAGAAAGCTAATCTTTCATTTCCAAAAATTTCAAAAGAAATATTGTGATAAATGACTTTCTTTTTAAATTGGTGTTTTAGGTTAATAACTTCAATTAATTTAGTTTGTTTATTGTATTCATCTTTCTTGATGAATTCAACAACATCTTGATAAGGATTAGTCTTGTTAGATTCCATCTCATTTAGTTTTTTTCAATTAATCTTCATAATTCTTACCTACTTGTTCAATTGAATTTTCAAACACTAATACCAACAAATGTTCCAGTTACAACATATGGCATTACTAAGTTTAATGCTTTTTGTCAAACTGTATAGAAAGTTAATGGAGTGATTTCAAAAATCATTGGTAATCCATTTTGATCTACACCAATTCTAATTTTTGGTCAAATGAATGGATGTTTCAAATCAAAGATACTTGTGTATGAACACATTTGGATTACTTTATTAACTTCTTCAGGACTAATATTACTAGCAGGTGGAATCATTGTTAATTGGTCTATATTAGGAGTAATTAAAACATTGTTCATCATTGATAATCCATATGTTAGTGGAGAGAACAATTGAATATATCTCATGGCATCACTAGTAGCTAATACACTTAAAGGAATTAGTTGCCCTGCAAATGCACAAGATATTAATAAACCAATTGCTCCTAAGATTTGAACCAAATTAGTTTTTTTAATAGTAATTCCCATAAATAATCCAACGGCAAGACTAGTAATAAAAATGTTTAGTAGGGCATAAACCATTTGCCCTCAACTGATTTTATTAAAAGTCTCAGGAGCCTGTTTGTTTAAGAATGTAGCAAATATTAAAATCACAAAGGAAGTACTAATTGTGATTGCTAAGAAATAATAACCCAATAGAATTAAGCAAAACTTCAATGGTGTAACAGGAGACACTGCTATCTTTCTTAAAATAATTGATGTCTTGAGATCTACAATGATTTGAGGTAAACTAATTAAACATAACGGAAGAATTCCAAATGATAAATAACTAGCTAATCCATTTTCAAATATTCCATCAGTTCTAGCATGTCCAATGATTTTATAAATCACCATAAAAAAGAATGGTAATAAGAATCCAGCAATTGGTCCTATTTTAGATTTTCAAAAGTGTTTATTAATTAACTTAAAAACCGATAGACTACTTTTATCAGTGAACTCTTTTGTTTTTGTATTAATCTTATTCATTTTTAAAACCTTTAATTTGATCAAATGTTTTTAAGTTTTGTTTAGCTGTTTCTAGATTTCTTTGGTATTGTTTGATTTTAAGAATCTCTTGTTCATCAATATCAAAGATATCAAATGTTTTTAATTCTAGTTTACTAACTTCGATTTGCATTTCTATTTCTAGAATTTTAGCTTGTAAGATGTTTCTTTCTAAACCTGATTTAGAATAAACTGTTCCTTGTTTTTTAACCCAAGCATAAACATCTTTATCTAGTATTTGTTTTAGTGCATTCTTTTGTTCTTGATTAACCATATCTAAGAATGAACTATAGTTATCATCATATTGGTTTAAGATTGCATTTAGATGAGTATTAGCACTATAAAAATCTATTAGATAATTCAAGATTGTTGAATAAGTAGAACTTACTTCTTTTAATTCTACTTGATTATTAATCTCGTTATTTAATCCATTGAATTGTTGGATATTATAATTAGCCATAAAGTAATCAAATAGTTCTCTACTATAAAAACAAGCTCTAATAAAGTTGTTTAATAGATTAATGTAGTCTAGTTTTAATTTATATAAATCTTTATAGTTAATGCTAACTTTTTGTTTGTTTACATTAGGATTAATGTTTTTATTATAGTTATTATAAATAGGTCTAGTGTATTGTTGTTTATTATAAGTTGGTTTGTTATTAAACTCATTAGTTATTTTTTTAGCAAAGTGGATTTTGTTTTTGATTTCGTCTTCTAGGATTCTAAATGATTGAGACATCAAAGAAACATATTTGTTTAAATATAAAACGTTTCCAGTTTCATTAATTTTTTTAATTAGTTCTAAGAATTTATTGTTTAGTTCAATGGGATTAAGACTATTAATGTTTTTGATTTCTTTTTTAATGAAATTCAAACAATAATCATCAATGTTATTAACAACCTTTTTGAAATTATGTTCATCATTTATTAAGAACTCATTAAAGTCTTTGTATTCAAAACTATGTTCATTTAAACTAAAGATATTAATATTATTTGCTGTTAATAATTTAGCAATTTCGTATTCAGCAGTTTGCCCTGCATTATCATTATCTAAACATAAAACAATGTTTTTAATGTTCTTAGATTTTAATAATTTGATTTGATCATTTCCAAAACTAGTTCCCATTGTCGCTAATGGGTTTTTAATCCCAATAGCATCTAATGAGAATACATCAAAGAAACCCTCAACTAAATATGCTGTATCACATTCTTTATCAAGGTTATTAGTGTTATAAAGGATTTCTGATTTTTTAAAAGCTATTGTAGTTGGTGAGTTTAAGTATTTAGTTTCTGAATTATTATTGATTGAAACTCTTCCACTAAATGCTATCAAGTTATTGTTTTGATCAAAGATAGGAACCATAATTCTATCATTAAAGAAATCAATGATAGAACCATCATTTAAAACAGTTATTAGATTAGCTTTAGTTAGTTCTAATAAACTAAAAACATCTCTTGATTTTTCATCATCAATATGTCTAATATTGTTTTTATTAATTGCTAATTGATAAATCAAATCTTTTTTATTAGGAGCAAATCCTAATTGGAATTTTTCAATTAATTCTTTTGAGATTTTTCTGTTAATTAAATATTGATAAATACTTTCATTTTCTTTGTTTAATAAGAAGTTATGATATCAACTATTTACTAATGCATTTAATTCATAGATTCTAAAAATCTCATAAGATTCTTTTTGGTTATCTAGTTCAAAATCTAAGTTTAAATTTTTCTTGATTTCTTCTAATGCACCAATAAAGGAAAGTTTTTTGTAATCCATTACAAATTTAATCGCATTACCTGAATGATTACAAACAAAACATTTATATATTTGTTTTGACTCAGAGACACTTAGTGATGGTTTAGTATCTGCATGAAAAGGACAAAGCGCTAAATAGTTTTGTCCTTTTTTCTCTAATGCTAAATATTGTTCTACGACTTTAACAATATTAATTTTTCTTAATATTTCATTAATATTCATAAATTATTGTTTTTGGAATTTTAATAAATATTCAGGAATAGAATCAATCTTGATTCTTTCTTGTTGCATACTATCTCTGTGTCTAATTGTTACACATTGATCTTCTAATGAATCAAAGTCAAATGTGATACAAAAGTAAGTTCCAATTGCATCTTGTCTTCTATATCTTTTACCAATTGACCCAGATGCATCATAAGTAGATGAAATATTTAAATCTAATAATTGGTTATATAATTCAGAAGCTTGATCTTTAAGTTTGTTATTTAATGGAAGAATAGCAATTTTATAAGGAGCTAATCAATATGGGAATTTCATGATTTCTCTAGAGTCATCATTTTCTAACTCTTCGATATCAAAGTGTTCAGTCATTAAAGCATATAACATTCTTTCAACCCCAACTGATGGTTCAATCACATTAGCGATTAATTTTTCATTAGTTTCAGGATCTTGGTATGTTAAATCTTTTTTAGAAAATTCTTGGTGTGTTTTTAAATCATAGTTAGTTCTATTTGCAATACCTCAAAGTTCTGCAAAACCATGAGGGAAGTTATATTGGAAATCAATTGTTTTTGATGAGTAGTGAGATAGTTCTTCTTTTTTGTGTTCAACAATTCTTAGGTTTTCATCTGATATTTTACAAACATTAGTTAAGAAGTTTTGAACTTTTGTTTGGAACATGTCAAAGTAATCTTTTTTAACTTCTGGATTAAAGAAATATTCTAATTCCATTTGTTCAAATTCTCTAGTTCTAAAAATAAAGTTACCTGGTGTGATTTCATTTCTAAATGCTTTACCAATTTGAGCAACCCCAAAAGGTAATTTTAATCTCATAGTTCTTTGAACATTTTTAAAGTTAATAAAAATCCCTTGAGCAGTTTCAGGTCTTAAGTAAAGTTCTGATTTAGCATCTTCAACTGTTCCTTGGAATGTTTTAAACATTAAGTTGAATTTTCTAATTGGTGTTCAATCAATCTTTTTACATTCAGGACAAGCTATCTTGCTCATTAAATCTTCTAAGACTTTATTTTCAGTATTTTCAGAAACTTCTAATCCTAATTTTTCTTCAATGATTTTATCTGCACGGAATCTTTTTTTACAGTTCTTACAATCAACTAATGGATCTGAAAAGTTTTTTAAGTGTCCACTTGCTTCTCATACTAATGGATTTAAAATAATACTACTATCTAAACCTACTACATCATTTGATTTAGTTACAAATTCACTTCATCATTTGTTCTTTAAATTTTGTTTTAATAAAACACCTAATGGACCGTAGTCTCAAGCATTTGATAATCCATTATAAATTTCTGAACTTTGAAACACAAAACCATATTGCTTTAAATGGTTTGCAATGATATCTTGAGTCTTTTTCATAATTACTCCTTATTGTATTCTTTTTTGTATTCAATAATGTTTTTCATTAGTTTTAAATATATATCTTTACTAATGACTATTTCTGAACCCTCTGGTTCAAAAAAATGAGAATGCAATATTTTATTAATTAGCTGTAATTCTAAATCACTAAAAATAATTGAATCCTCTTCATAACAATTAAAACATTCTCAACCAATATGCTTTAAACTTAATGTTCTTAATGGTATTGGTCGGTAACATTTTTCACAAAAATTTAAATCAAGTACTTTATTAATTTTATTAAAGAACTTAAAAAAAACATAATTAAAAATTGGAATTTTATCCTTTTCTAACAAAATTAAACTTAAAGCTTCTTGGTACAATTGATAAAACTTAATATCTTCTTTTACAAATGCTTCAAACTTCGAAAATAAGATATTAATTAATTTCAGTGTTTCACTATCTGAAACAATTGAATTAATGTGGTGTAAAGTTGTTATCTTCTTTAGTTTTTTTAGTTTCTTGTTTTGCTTATTGAAGTATTCGATTTCTAAGAAATTACCAAAGAAAGTGTTTCTTCCATTCTTGGAATTGATCTTTCTAGAACCTTCTGAATAACAAGAAAGAATATTTCCTTCATTTGTTAAAAAGATCAAAATTTCATCAAAGACATCATAGTCAAATTTAGAAATTAAGTATCCTTTTGTAATTGTTGGTAACATTAATTAAAATATCCATATTCTTTAATTTTAGTTAGATTGTTTCTTCAGTCTTTATCTACTTTTACAAAAAGTTTTAAATTAATTTTGCAATCAAAAATATTTAATAATTCTTTTCGAGATAATGTTCCAATCTCTTTTATCATCTTACCACCAGAACCGATTACAATTGCTTTGTGGTTTTCTTTTTCAACAGCAATACATGCATCAATATTAAATGTGTTTGTTTCAGTATCATATTTAGATGATTCAATTGTAACTGCAACACCATAAGGTATTTCATCATTTAGTAGGTTCAAACATTGTTCTCTGATGATTTCAGATATCATAAAGTTATCATCTTGATTGTCAGTGAATAGTTCATCATAAACAACTTCACCATTTTCTATTGCATATTTAATTGTTGCATCCATTAAATCATGGATTTCATTTTGTGCAGAACAAACTTTGATTTCTTTAACAATCTTTAATTGTTGTTTTAGTTCTGGATCAAGGATGCATAAATTTTTGTTTAAATCTGATTTTGTATAAACTAAGAAAACATTGTATTTTAGTTTTATTATTTTTTGAATCAGTTCTAAATCCTCATCACTAAAAACTCTAGAGGGATCTAGCAATAAATATATTAAGTCAACATCTTTAAATGAATTAACTACATAGTTGTTTAAATATGTATCTAATTTATTTTTAGGATTATGGAATCCTGGTGTATCAACATATTCAAGGATTACATCATCAGTTTTAAAATATAATGAAAGTGGTTTTCTTGTTGTTTGAGGTTTAGCATTTACTATCATTTGTTTTGAATTGAAGATAGCATTAAATAAACTTGATTTTCCGACATTAGGTTTTCCAACAATGGCAATTTTTAAAAACTTTTTTTCTGCCATGTTTAATATCCGTTCTTGGCAAAATAAATTATTTTATCAATAAAGATTAATGCTCCAACTGTAGCAGCTGATAATGCTAACACTAATGTAGCAGCAGCGGATATATCCTTTATCTTCTTGGCATTAATATCATACTTAAAGGATACAAAGTCAATCAGGTTTTCAATTGCAGTATTTACTAATTCTAATGTAATTACAAAACCAATTACTAATAAAATAATTGATCATTTAGTAACATCTAATTTTAATACCCCAGCAGTAATAATTGCTAAGATGGCAAATACAATATGGATGACTAATGATTTTTCTTCTTTTAATGCAGTTTTAAGTCCAAAAAAAGCAAATACAAATTTACGTATAAATGGACTCGACATCATCTTTGATTTTTTCATATTTATTCCTACTATCTTCTAATATCAAAAAAATCTAATATTTCTTCTTGTAAGCTAAACATCTTTTTTTCATCTGATTCATTTTCATGATCATAACCTAATAAATGCAATAATCCATGAACAAATAAAAAACATAATTCTCTTTTAAAAGAATGATTATATTTCTTTGCTTGTTCTTGGATTTTTTTATAACAAATATAAAGTTCACCTAGTAAATCTGTTTTAATTCCACTATCTCATAAAGCAAATGAAATTACATCAGTAACATAATCTTTGTGTCTGAAATCTTTGTTGATTTCTTGGATTTTATTTTCTGAGACAAAACTACAATCGAAAATAATTTCTTTTCTGTCTGTATTATTAGTTATCTCAAAAACCTTACTAGCAATTTTATTTAGTATTTTTTCATACTGTGATAATTGTTTTTTGTAGTACGAAAAAGAATATTCGATTTTTATTTTCATACTATAATTTTACACTTTATTTTTTATTTAAATTATTTAATAAATAATTTTGTCCAATTGTTGTGATTTTTCTACCTTTAGAACATATTTCAACAAATTTAATTTTGATTAAATAATTTTCAATATTGGTTTCAATTGTTTGCTTATCAAAGCCGAGATTTTGAGAAATAGATGTCAATGACAAAGCTTTGTTTTCATTTAGTAATTTTAAGTACTCAATATCCATCTTGTTTAGACCTTGTTCATAATAACCAATTTTCTTGAAAATGGATTTGATATCTAATTGTTCAGATTGAATGATGAAGTAGTCATAATATCTTTTTAGGAGATTGATTGCAATTCTGGGATTTTGTTTTGATATGTTTGCAATATACAACAAATCATCATCACTTACTCCTAAATTATTTTTGTCATTAACGTTTTTTAGAATTAAATAAATTTCATCATCAGTATAATTGCTTAAATAGAATTTGATAGGGAATCTATCAATTAATGGATTAGGTAGTTTTGAAAGAAAATTAGTAGCTGCTATTAGTGTGAACTTTGGTAACTCTAATCTTGATATTTTGGAGTTGTTATTAGCACCCAAAGGAATATCAATTACAAAATCTTCCATCATTACATAAAGCATCTCAATGATACTTTTGTCAATCTTATGAATCTCATCAATAAAGATAATTTCATTTTCATTAATAAGTGAAAATAAATTCAGTAAATCAGAGATTTTAGCAAGGTTGGAACCTTGGACAAATGTAATGTTGTTTCCAGTACTACTAGCTACAATTTTAGCTAATGTAGTTTTACCAACACCACTTGCACCATTAATTAAAATATGATCTAAAGTTTTCTTATTAGAGATAGCTGAATCAATATAAATTTTTAAACTATATTTGATATCTTCTTGCCCAACAAATTCATCTAATGTTTTTGGTCGATAAAAACTAAAGTTCATTTTTAATTAGCTCCACAAATTTCTTTAGTAAAATTGAAAAATTTGTCTCTTCTAATAAAGATAAATTTGAATTTAAACATTTTTTAATAATCGTTTTCTTGTAACCAAGATTCTCTAATGCATTACTTACTTCTTGCATTTTCTTTGACATCTTAGTTGTGGTTTTTTCTTTTGGTTTCATCAATGAAGCCATCTGTTTAAAATTTAAATTATACTTTTCTTTGATTTCATCATACTGTCCATTCGATAACATTTCAAAAAATTCTCTAGCACCTTGATTGAAGATATTTATTGTAGTCTTTAAACCAAAACCGTTCAACGAAATAATTTGTGTAAACATTCTTAATAATTCGAAATTATGGAACACTATTAAGTTGTCTTCGATAGTTTGTTTTTCGTTTATGTATGTATATTTTTTTACATAAATTGCTCCTTGATCATTATCGACTTCTTCAAAGTTTACATATTTTGCTTCAACAAAAGAATTCATATAGTTTAAGAATAAGATGTTATTGTTTTTGATAATTTTTCCCTTTAATGTGATAATCATATTCATCCTTAATTTTAAAATTTCATAATAATAAAAAACCTGAATAATATATTGGTATTAAGTATTTTGTTTCTTTGTAATATTTGATAAATAAACCCAACATTGCAATGTTGTTAATTAATGTTAATAAATTATTTACTATTCAATCATTGGCTACCTGTATTGGAAAGATAAACATGGTTATCATAAATCATATATACAAGAAACAAATAATAGGTGAGAAGATGAAAACAAATAAAGGACTTAAAATATTTATTTGGTTTTCTAAATCTAATTGAATAAATAAAGCAAATAAAAAACAAATTAAATTCACCAGTAAGTATGTAACAAACTTTTTGCACTTGATTTTTTGAACTGCAAGAATACTAAATACACATCCATAAGATAATATGAACCCGAAGTTTAGAATGATGTTATAAAACAAGAAAATATTTAACAAACATGAAAGAATTGATGCTAAGGTTTTTTCAAAGAAGAATTCAAAACAAACTGTAAATAATATTCTTAGTATAGAAACAGTGAATCCAAGAAAATAACCATAAACTAAAATAAACATTAGATTGGTTAGATTGATAGCTAATCTTTTGTTCTTTTTTAATTTCTTGAATACAACCTTGAAAAACATCATAAAAATATTTATATGAAAACCTGATATTGTAAACAAATGGATAATACCTAAACCCTTTAAATTTTTCATAAAAGAAATAAGTTCAGCATCCTTTTTGTTGAACATAAAATACTTGATAAAAGCAGCGGTCTTTTTGTTATTATAATTGCTATCAATAAAATTAAAAAGCTTGTTCCTTAACTCAAAGAACTTTGTTTTTGTTTCTAATAAATTTTTTACATAATAATTGCTATAGTAGTTTGGAATAAATACCAGATAAATTATAAAAATGACCAACAACAGACCATATATAATCATCTCTAGTTTACTCATTTTATTTATTAATCATAGAACAACACCAACAAATATAATTGGTATTAAAAATAATAATTCTTTCTCTACTACAAAATATAAAGTAGCAAAGATCACTATTAAGATTAACATGTTAGAACATTTAATATTTTTTTTCATTTTACACCCATTTTAAAATAATGAGATAAATTCGAAAAAATTAAAAAAATAATATTTTTGTTTTAATTAATCTTTCCTTAATTAATTTTAATTGTAGGCAATTAGTGCACTATATACCGATTTTAATCCACCATATTGGTTAAGCGTTATTAAAGAACGTGGAAAGATTGGGAAAATCTCACTCATGTGAGATTTTTTTATTACATTAAGAGGTTTTATGAATTTATTTATCTACTCAGATGAATCAGGAACATTCTCTAAGAAATCAAAATTATTCTTATTTGCTGGTTATATTTTTGTTAGTAAAGAACAAAAAGATAAACACTTGTTCTGATTCAAACAAAAAGAAAAAGCATTTAAAATTAAAAATAATATTAGTAATGAACTTAAGGGTTCTAAAATCACAATTGAGCAAAAAGCAACACTTACTAAAAAACTGAATAACGTTTTCAAGTTCTCAGTGGTTATAAATATTAAAGATATCTATGATAGCATCTTAAGTTCTAAAAGAACTAAGCAACGTTACCTGGATTTTGCATATAAACTAGGGTTGAAAAATGCATTAAACAAAATGATCCGAAAACGAATTATTAATCCAGATGAAGTTACCAATATGTTTATTTTTCAAGATGAACACACAACGGCTACAGATGGATTCTATGAACTCAAGTCTTCTTTAAAACAAGAGTTCAAAGATGGGATTATTGATATTGAAGGATTCTATCATGAACCATTATTTAAAAATCTAAAATCACTAGAAGTTAAGCTTTGCAATTCTAAAAATAATACATTAATTAGAGCTAGCGATTTATTATGTAATTTGATTTGAACAAATATTAATAATGATAACAAGATTAGGAATTTATTGATTAATAATTTATGCATTATTGAACTCCCAAGAAAACTTGAAACTTTTAAATTCAAAAGACCTAAAATTTATAATCTATATGATATAAAACAAAACATTGCCCAAGAAAAATAGGCAATGTTTTTATTATTTATATTAGTCGATGAAGTTTCCTTTTGCAACAAATGAATTTGAATCTGTTACTAAAACATCTTGATTTAATCCATTGAATTTAAATGATTCATTATTATTGCTCATAGTGGGAAGAAGTAAATTAAATCTTGACTATTTTTTACATTTTTATAGACTCGATAAAATATTTGTTGCACTGGGCTGTAGAAATTTTTACTGTAATATTCTTGTAATCAATAATCAAAGTGAATTTGATCAACATTATTTTCTATTTTAGTAGTTAATTGATCATAAAAATCTTGTAGGTTAAAGTATTGAATATTTGGTGTAGGAATTTCATATGCATAGACATTCATACCATCCAATGTTGTTCTTAAATAAGCACCTTTAGCTCCAACTTGATTAGTATTTTCTGCACATGTATTTAGTTGAAATATTGTTCCTGAATCGGTAGTTAATTTGTATAGGATATCATTATCTTCTAAATTTAATGCATGCTTAATGATTTCTATACCATGTTTATTTCAAATTTTGTATGCTGTTGTTTTATTGTATTGTTCATAAATATCTTGGGCAATATTTTGGAAACTTAATAGCTGTTCATCTGTTAGATTTATTCTGGGTCCACATTTTATTAAAGGTTCATAGTTTCTAATAGTTAAATCTATTAATGTTCCTTGATTATTGAAAGTTGCCTCGCATGGGACTTCATTACTATTAGCTTGATAATGGTGATTTTTTATCATGAAAGATATTTTTAAATCACTACCATAACTTACTGAAATCTCCGGTGTAGATAATTCTTCTGACTTTATATTAAAATTATTAATTATTAATTTTTTAATTTCATCGATTTTTAAATCAAGGTTATTAAATTTATAAAATTCTAATTCAAAATTATCATATTGGTCCATAGTAATTTGTTGGATTGGTGGATTATAGAATTTAGTATTTGGAAACACAAGTCTTAAAGTACTTGGTCCATTAAGAACATAATTTGGATTATCATTATTAGATAATTTGATATTATCTTTTCCAACATTAATTTCAATTAAAGCAAAGTCATCTTGGTTTACATAAATACCAATTGTTGCATTTTTTAATCCTAGATAATTCAAAATTTTTTCTTGTTCTGAATTAATTTTATTTCCTGCATTCCCTCATTGATTTGATTCAATTAAGGTTTTTAGTTCTTGATATAAAATATCTAATTTATTAGTATCAACAATTTGAGTTTTAGGATTATTTTGGAAATTAAATCAATTTATGAATAAGTATTTTCCTAATTTAAAGTGGTATTTGTCCTTAACAAAAGGGAAAATATTGTTTTGATAATCTTCTTTTAACTCAATAATGACCCATCCATCATCTCTACAATCTACATTAGTAATTAATATAGGTGAATCAGTTCCTACAATTGTTTTTATAAATTCATTTGGGAATTGATTTACATATTTTCTTAAATCATCAACGGTGTTGATATTGTTGTATTTTTTTAATTGTATTGCAGGTGTAGTCATTGCAGCTGGAGTGTAATCCAGGAATTCAGTATCAAAATTGTTTAATGATATCTTTAAAATATTTGCTGATATAGAACAAGTGTTTGGTCTTAAATCATTGTTATATTCTTCATTAACTTTGAAAGGATCAAAGACAATATATAAATAATCTAATTTAAATATATCTATAACTCATCCAGGTTCGCCAAATAAGAAATTTGATATCTCATTTTTGAATTTATCCTTGAATGTTGCTCATATGTCAGTAGTTATAGTTTGTAATCCTAATGCCATACCATCATATAATGTTTCTAATTTTGAATTATTATCAAAATAATGTGTTGTCTTTATAAAACTAGTCTTAGAATTATTAGCTAATTCTTCTTCTGATTTTACCTCCTCAGGATTATTAGTACTAGTTATTATTGCGTTGCTATAGCAACTTGTTGTCAAAGCAATGGTTGAAATAACCATTGCTCCTAGTGCACAACTTAATAAAATTTTTGTTTTCTTTTTCATAATTTTCCTCCATATTAAATAAATGAGATTTCCTGGAAAAATAAATATTTTAAAAAATATCCATTGATTTATATTGGAGGTAAAAATGTACACAATTTACAAAGATCAAAACAATGAAGTAATAAAGAAAAAGGATGTTACTATCACTCCTATTCAATCAGATAGTATTATTACTTTTAATGTTAGAGTAGTATTTGAAGGAAACTTTAAATTACCACCTAACTTGTTTTTATTAAATATTAATTCTAATGTCGGAAGTTTTCAAAATATTCAATTAAATTATTCAACAAATGATGCTGATGGTAATCAAGTCTTCTCTGGAACCTTTGTTATCAATGCACGAGATTCAAGTGTATTAAAACAACCCCATCTAGTTAATAAACCAATATATTTTGTACCTAGTGTAGTTTTAAACACAGATATTTGGAATAACACAAAGTTTGACCCATCAGTTACTGAAGACACAATGAATCTTTTTATTCAACAAGTATATTCTGATTCTAATATTGTGTTTAATCAAGTGTTTAAATATACTAATTTATTTAGATTACAAGAGTTCTTTAATAGTACTTCTTTAAATGAGCAAATTAATAAACCAACATTATCAATCAAAGGTTTTAGAAATTTAAATTTTAATCAATGATCAGTGATTGATGAAATCTTTATGAGAACTAATAACCAAAATCTACCATTAAATGCAGATGATTATTATATAGAAATTAAGTATTATATTGATGGTGATGAAAAGAGTTTTAAGTTTAATAGTGAGAAGTTAAAGAATCCTTTTAACATTGATTATGATTTTGTTAAAAAAGAATTAATAACACAAAAAAATCCTTACATTTGGAATTCAAAAATATATTTTCCAGAACCTGTTAGTGGGGAAATTTTTATTTGATTTAAAATTGATGAAAGTGAATTTTATGGAAGTAATAAATTTAGTATTTCCCAACCATTGTTTGGCAAAAATGGAAAATATAAATTAAGTTACAAATCAGATATTAAATATGAAAAATAGAAAAAAAC
>JAHHTF010000011.1 GCA_020024775.1 Ureaplasma sp.
CATAGAAAAAGTGGGTCCCTTCTTTTCGGTTCCCACAAAATTTCCTAATTACCCGTTTATCTAAGTTTAAAATAATGTTTTGGATGAAGAATAAATCAATGTTTGTTGTGAATAAATAAAAAACCTAACTGAGTAATCAGCTAGGTAATTTGATATTATTTTTTTTCAATAACGTTTACTTTTGTTTTGTTGTTCATGAATTTTTGGTATTGAACAACTCCATCTGTTAAAGCAAATAATGTGTGATCTTTTCCTTGACCAACATTTTTACCTGGGTAAATTTTGTTTCCTCTTTGTCTGTAGATAATTTGTCCAGCTTTAGTAAATTGTCCATCACCTAATTTAGCACCAAGATATTTGGGATTAGAGTCTCTACCGTTCTTAGTAGAACCAACCCCTTTTTTAGAAGCAAAGACTTGTAAGTCAACAATATATTTAATTTCCATTATTTCTTTCTCCTTTTAGAAAACTTTCATTAAAATTTATTTTTAAAAATGGACGATATTCTGGATTAGATTCAATTGCTCTTAATTGAGTATATATTAAACCTAGTAACTTAAATGTTTCGTTATCATAATTATTGATCACGATAGCAACATTAGCTTCTCCACTTGTTCTGATGTTAGTATCATATTCATCGAATCAATTTAATGCTCCAACTGTAATAGCACTAACAGCTGCACAAACGATATCTCTACCATAGTCATCATATTCTGCATGACCACTAGCCACGAAACCATTTTTATAAAAGTTAACTGTAATCATAAAATTAGAAATTAATTTTTTGAATTAATAATTTTGTGTATGGTTGTCTATGACCTTGTCTTTTTAAATGGTGTTTTTTAGATTTAAATTTGATGATGTTAATTTTCTTTTGTTTGCCTTGTTTTTCAACAACAGCAACAACTTCAGCTTTATCTACAAAAGGTTTACCAATTTTGTCATTAACCATTAAAACTTCAGAGAATTTAACTTCTTTTCCAGTTTCAACTTCTAATTTTTCTACATATATAAAGTCACCTTCTTGTACTTTATATTGTTTTCCACCAGTTTGGAAAATTGCGAACATAGTAATTCCTTTCAATTTAAAAATCGCTTAGTCAGGGGGAACTAGTCACTTGATACCCTTGTTAATGCGTGTAATAACTTACTAATTATATCAAAAAAATTGAATAATTAGTTTAAATCTTTAGATGTTAATAACAATTTAAATGTGTTGTTAAATTGTTGTGGTTCTTTATTTTTTAAACAAGTAAATGAAATCTCCATAGTTCCATTGAATTCAATGTTAACTGTATTGTTAGGATTAGGGATAATATTGAACTCAATTTGTTCAGGGAAATTGTATGTAATTCAATCAATAGTAACAATATTAGTTGGATTGTTGTTTATTCAGTTTAATAAACCATTAGACAAATCTATAAATGGAAAATTTGGAAACAAAGATTGTTGTGCTTCATAAAAACCAATATTAGTTGTTTCTATATAATTGCCAAATAATGAGATTGTTGAGAAGTAGTTTTGTATTTGTTTTAAATATTGAATATTAGGGTTTTGACTATCTGATTGCTTTGCAATTCAATTAAATAGTTTTATATTCTGTTGTAATAAAGTGGATCTTTGAATTGTTTGGGTTTGAGGTTGGTTAGAAGATAATGCTTGTTTTGCAGCATCTAATACTTGTTGCTTGATTTTATTAGCGAAAGTGTTAGTTGATAAATCTGGTTGAAGAACTACAATATTTTCTTTATTATTTATGATTGAATCAATTGATTTCATCTTTTGGACTTCAATTCTTTTTTGAACATCTATATTATTTGGGGTATCTGTATCTATTATTGCGAAGTTCATATTTAGACTACCTAATTCATCATTACCAAGAAATTGGTTATTTTCATAAACAGGGATTACATTGTATTCTTGTGTTGGAAAATAAGTTGATTTGTATTTGTTTTCAATCTCATTTCAATTTAAGTATTTTGTAATTTGTATATTATCAGCTGCTCCATTTTGAAGATATTCAGAAGCGTAACGATGCTTACCTACAAAATAAGATGGGATATAAGTTTGTAGTTCAGATAGTTTTGTATCATCCATTTTTAATTGATTAGCCATTGTTCTTTGGAGTTCTTTTAAATTAGGTAAAGAACTTTCAAATGGTGTATTAGTTTTTTGACTTATTTGTTTATTATCAGTAATGTTTCATTTGTTATTTGAGTATGTTGATAATGGAATATCAAATGATATGTTTTTGAAAACAATCTTTTCATTAGTTTTTGATAATGAAATGTTTGTGATTTCATAATTAGAAATTAATTCATTTCAAGTCAATTGTGTTTTATTATTAAATAGTAATTTTGTTTCATTAGAAATAAAAGTTTTAATAATATCTTTATTTGTAGCTAATGATAATCCATTTGATTCTATAGTAGGTTGTTTGTTGTCAAATCATGACTCATAGTTTAATTGTGGATTTATAAAACTAAAGTCAGTAAAAGTATGATCAAAATTAGTTATTGTGAAAACAACATCAATTGGTTGGGATTTATAAACTCCATTACACTTTAAAATTAGTTTACCTTCTAATTCACTAGAGTTATCTTGTATAGTTATTGATAATTGATTGAATTCAGGAACATCTCTTAGATTAGAAGTTAAAGATTGATTTGATAATGATGATAATTTAGTTTGCTTGTTTAGATTTAGATGTTTAGCTAATACTAAATAAGAATCCACAGATAATCCATTTAAATCTCCACCTGTTGAATCTAATGGAGTAATATCTTCAGGTTCTGGTTTTGGTGGAATAATAGGTTCAGGCTGCGGGTTTTCATTTTGTGTTTGATTGTTGTTTGTTCCATTTGAATCATTAGTAGTACATGATGAAATAACAACAGGTAATACTCCTATTGTCGATAATGCTAATGTTCCTAAAATAGAACAAATAATTTTCACTCTCTTTTTCATATTAATCCCTTTCTATAAGAGGTTAATATTTTAATTTTATCAAAAAAAGCATTAAACTTTTTTGAGTTCAATGCTTAGTTTTTATCTTTCATATGAGGGAATAATAAAACATCCCTGATTGTATTTTTTTCAGTTAATAACATTACAAGTCTGTCAATTCCGATTCCTAATCCACCAGTTGGAGGTAGACCATATTCTAGAGCATTAATGAAATCGTAATCCATTTCATTAGCTTCATCATTCCCTAATTCTTTTTCTTTTAATTGAGCAGCAAATCTATTGTATTGATCTTCTGGGTCATTTAATTCAGCGAAAGCATTTGCAAATTCTTTTTGTCCAATGAATAATTCGAATCTATCAGTATATCTGTTATCTTCGTTGTTCATTTTAGATAGTGGGCTAACTTCTACTGGGTGACCATAAACAAATGTAGGTTGAATAATTTTTTCTTCGCAAAAAGCTTCGAAGAAACCATTTAGAACATGACCTACTTTGTTTTCATGTTTCTTTAATTCAATGTTGTGTTTCTTAGCAAGTGCTAAAGCTTCTTTATCATCTGTAATTTTTCTGAAATCAATTCCTGTTACTTCTTTAACAAAATCACACATATGTTTCTTTTGGAAAGGTTTTCCTAAATCGATTTCAAAACCTCTATATGAAAATATTTTTTTATCGAATAATTTATCAACAGTATATTTGATAACATTTTCACATAATTCCATTGTGTCTTCCATGTTAGCTAAAGCTTGGTAAGCTTCCATAGATGTGAACTCAGGGTTGTGAGTTGCATCCATCCCTTCATTTCTGAAGATTCTACCAATTTCATATACTTTATCAAAACCACCAACTATTAATTTTTTAAGAGGTAGTTCTGTTGCAATTCTTAAATAATATTCTCTGTCTAATGCATTATGGTGGGTTGTAAATGGTCTAGCAGCAGCTCCACCTAAGATTGGTTGTAATACTGGAGTTTCTACTTCTAAGAAGTTTTGAGAATCCATATACTCTCTAATTGTTTTGATAATTTTAGATCTTAAAACAAAAGTTTTCATTGAGTCATCATTCATGATTAGATCAACATATCTTTCTCTTGCTCTAAGTTCTTCATCAACAAGTCCATGGAATTTTTCTGGTAGAACTTTTAAAGATTTAGAAATGATTTGAATCTTTTTAATGTTGATAGTTAATTCCCCAGTCATTGTTTTCATTGGTGAACCAATAATGTTAACAATATCTCCAATATCAATTTTTTTGAAATAATGGAATGTATCTTTATCAACATTTTTCTTATTTAAATAGAATTGGATTCTTCCGCTAAAGTCTTTGATAACACCAAATGTTTGTCTTTGGTTCATTACTCTACCAACTAATGAAATTTGTTCGTTGTCAAATTTTTCATGTAATTCTTCTTTTGAAAAATCATTATATGTTTTAATGAATTCAGAAATAACATAAGTTCTTTTGCAACCAGTAATAGCAAAAGGGTTTTGGTTGTTATTCTTAAGTTCAGTTAATTTATCTCATTTTATTTGTTCTTGATCTGTTAATTTTTTATACATATTACGCCTTATATTTTCTTCTAATTATAGGTTTATTCTTATTATAAGATAAAATTCAAATTAATGATAACATAAAACTAGTTATGATATATGTTAACCCAAATTCAAAGTGTCATCTTGTGTGTTCAATATTAACTTTGTGCATAAATGCACCAACAATTGTTGTTACTATTAATTGGAAAATAATTACCAATAATAACAAAACGAAATTAAATAATATTAAGATAAATGAATGGTTCATCTTACTAAATGTAACTATGGAAATAAACGACTTGTACCTATTTATTTTGGTCCATATTATAATGATGAATATAGCTAATATAGCCATGTTGCAACAGAATAGTATTAGTGAAAAAGTTTTAGATACTTTATCATCAATAAAACTAGTTACCCCAGAGAAGAATGCTAAGACAAAGAAGATGGGAATATAAACTATATAGTATCACTTATATAGATAAAATATGTTCTTGGTAGTCTCTCAGTTCTTTGAAGTTGTTTTCTTAGGTTCTAAAGATTTGAATGAACTTTTTTTATCAGTATTTATTGGGAACAAATGGATAGATAAATTCTCAACTAAAAATTTAGATTCTTCAGTAATAAAAGAACACATGCATAATAAATATTTGTTATGTTCTTTTAAGATGTTATTTAGTTCTTCTAAATCTTGTTCATAGATATTCAAATCTTGGAAATTTAAGATAGCATGGTTTTTATTACAAATCAAAACTAATGCTACACAAAACTTTAAGATTTCAATCGAACTTAGTTTCTTAGTTCCTTTGCATTTTGATAAATCAAAACCAACCATTTTAAAATATTTTTGGATGCTTTTTTTGTCCATAGTTGATAGGTTTAGTTTCAAGATCAGATTGATAAAATAATCAACCGGATAATTGAAAGAAGTAAACAAATCTTGACTCAATATTAATAGTTCATTGTCTATGTAACTTGAGAAGTCTTTGTGGTTTAATTCTGATATATTTAGATCATCAATATCTATTTCACCAAACTCAACTTTTTTATTGTGCATAAAAAAATCCCATAATACTTTTTTATCATGGTAATTAAGATTGATGATGTTCAAATTCTTGTCACAATTATAGGAATGAATTTGGTCATTTATGTGTACGTTTTGTATCTTAAACATATTATTATAATTATATAAATATTAAAATAAGAGTGATTAGAAAATCACTCTTATTATCTCTTTAAAATGGTGGAGGCGATGGGGCTCAAACCCACGACCTCCTGAGTGCAAATCAGGTGCTCTATCAGACTGAGCTACGCCCCCATGGTGGAAGTAAGTGGGCTCGAACCACCGACCTCACCCTTATCAGGGGTGTGCTCTAACCAACTGAGCTATACTTCCAAAACAATAATAAATTATATATTAAAAAAAGTTAAAAAAACATTTTTTGTTTAAAAATGCAAATAATTTTATTTATTCTATATTAAATATTGTTTCAATGATGTTATTAATTTTGTGGTTCATTGGGACCATAGATATAAATACGTTTAATAGATGTTGGGATTTTTTGTTTTTCATCTATATCAATGATTACTGCACAAAATTGATAACCACCATCTTGTTGTTCTAATTTGAACCCTTCGATTGTTTCTGGGAATCTCATCTTTTCTACAATTGGTGTTCCAAAAGCACCAATGATACCTTCAGATGGTCCAGTCATACCAATGTCTGTGATATATGCAGTATTTGATCTGATTCTTTCATCGGCGGTTTGAACATGAGAATGGGTTCCACAAATTGCTGTAACCTTACCTTTGAAATCATAGAATAAAGCATTTTTTTCACTGGTAGTTTCAGCATGAAAATCAATAATATGAAAATCACTTTTGTCTTTTGCAATTATTTCATCTAATGCATGAAATGGGTTATTAACTTTTTCTTTAAAAAAGACTGATGAACCTAACAAGTTGGTGATTCTAACATTAAAGCCTTTGATTTTAACAACAGTAGTTCCTTCTCCAAACTCTGATAAAGAAGATTCTTTTGAAATATTATAAGGTCTAATGATATTATTCTTAGATTGTAAAATATCAAAAATATCATTTTTGTTTCATGTATGATTTCCCATTGTAAAGAAGTCAACACCAAATGACATTAGTTCATTATAGTGTTTTAAAATGATTCCTTTGCAGTGAGTTGCATTTTCTGCATTAGCGATAACAAAATCAATATTTTCTTTTTCTCTAATATTTCTTAATTCATTTTTGATAGCTTCTCTTCCGAGTCTAGCAAAAACATCGCCTATCATTAAAATTTTCATATTTGCTCCTAGTTAGTTATTAAAAAATCATATCTATGTTTTTTGTAATGTTTTTCATCTTTCTTATCATAAGGTTTAGCATAAAAACTATATGATAATACAATGATTTGATCAAAAGAATATTTTTTAAATAATTTAGTTAATAATTTATTGTTGTAAAGAAATTGTTTATTTTCATCATCAATAAAACATGCATTAACAACTAAATAATCAAAATGAGTTTTGGATTCAAGATTATTGTTATTAGGCTGGTAACTTAAGTTTCAAAATTCATAATTATTCAGAATGGAGTTTAATTTAGAAACTTCATATTTATAACCTGATCATGTTTTAGCAACTCTTGTCATATAAACATTTTGTTGTTTCTCAATTAGTTCATCGGCAATAGCTAATGAATCGATTTCATTAGGTTTGGGATTGATAAATAAAAAACTTTTGGAATCAGTTAAATCTATTGTGTTTATGAAGTTTTTGTATAAACAACTATAAGCATCATAGTTATCAGCTTTAGTCATCTTACTTAATGTGTTGTAATATTTATCTAATGTTCTCATTAACTAAATGCCCTCTTTATTGATTTATGGTTATAGATAATTTTTTTGTTTCCAATTGGTTTTTTGAAATCAATTGATAATATATCATTGTCTATATCAACAATAACACCTTGACCAAAAGTAATGTGGGCAACAATATCACCAATAGAATAATCATTACCTGTAGATTCGTTATATTGTTCTTCAACCTTGATTTTCTCTTTTGGTTGAAGTGAATCAAATCAATCATCTTTTAAATCAAAGTTTTTGATTATTTTATGTTGATATCCATCTAGTAATTTAGAATCGATATCATTTAAGAACATTGATTTATATTTAGATTCTGCAAACCTAAAATCAAAGCCTAAACTATAAGAAATATATAATCTTTTTTTAGCTCTGGTTAAAGCAACATAAGCTACCCTTCTTTCTTCTTCAATTCCATTATGTTCTGATAATGATAAATGAGAAGGAAAGATGTTTTGATTAAATGAAACCAAAAACACATTATCAAATTCAAGACCCTTAGCATTATGGACTGTCATGATTTTTACTTCATCATCTTTTTCTTTTTGTTCAATATCTGATATTAATGATATAGTTTGTAAAAAATCATCTAATACATTTACTGAATCTGGATTGTTTTTTTCGAATTGTTGGATTGCACGTTTTAACTCTGTAATGTTTTCTTTTACAGTATTAACTCTTGATTGATCTTCTTTTTCTCAATATTCATAATAGTGAATATCATCAATAATTTTATTTACTAATTCTGTAATAGAAGTGTATTCATATTTTTTTCAAGAGTCTAATAATTGAATAAATGATTGAATCCCTTTATTAGCTAATGGTGTGATGTTGAATTCATTTGAGTTTCTTAATACATCAATGAATTTCATTCTATGCATTTCACTAATATAAGATAATGACTCAATAGATGTTCTACCAACCTTTCTTGATGGCACATTTATAATTCTTTTTAAAGCTAATTCATCATTAGAATTTATTGCATTTAAATAAGCAATAATATCTTTGATTTCTTGTCTTTCATAGAATTTAATGCCACCAAAGATTCTATATGGAATATCTGAAAACATTAATTCTTGCTCGAATGTTCTAGTTAAATAATTGCTTCTAACTAGAATACAAATATCTCCATATTTTGTTCCTTGGTTAACTAATTCTTGGATTTGGTTGCAAACCCAACTAGCTTCGATTTCATCACTTTTAGCTTCGTATAAAATTGGTTTTATTCCAATGTTATTGGTGTCATATGAGTATAGAGATTTTTTGATTCTATTTTCATTCTTTGCAATCAAATCATTTGATACATCTAAAATTGATTGGGTTGAACGATAGTTTTGTTTTAAGATAATTGTTGTTGGTTCGAAGTCTTTAATATATTTATTAATGATTTCAGGGTTAGCACCTCTGAATGAATAAATGGTTTGATCAATATCGCCTACCACAAATATGTTTTTATGTTTTGTGGCAAGGTGTTTTAAAAAACTATATTGAATATCATTAGTATCTTGGAACTCATCAACTAATATATATTGGAATAAGTCTGATCAATAGTTTCTTCTTTGTTCAAAGTTTTCTAAAATAAAATGGGCATATGCTAACAAATCATTAAAATCAAAGTAGTTTAAAGATTCTAATTTCTTTTCATATGTTTCTCAAATTTTAGAGATTTTGGATTTGTTATTAATTAGTTCTTGGTTTCAATGTTCAGCTTCACAAAAGGTATCAAAGATTGTTTCATCAAAACCGATTGGTGAAAAATGTCTTTTGATTTTATCAATATATGATAGTGCATTTTTATAGCTAATATCTTCTCTAGTATAACCGAGTGTTTGATAAATTTCTTTGATTAGTTTTTGAGTATCTTCTGAATCAATAATTTTAAATGAACTATCTCTGTTTAATAGATAAACATCGCTTTTAAGGATTCTTAGACATATTGAATGGAATGTTCCAATTCAAGACATCTCATTAGTGAATTTAGAAACTCTTTCTTTAATTTCATTTCCTGCTTTGTTTGTAAAAGTGATGGCTAAAATTCTGTTAGGATCTAAATTTAGATTGTTAATTAGATAAACAATACGATTTGTTAGAACTGATGTTTTTCCAGTTCCAGCACCTGCTAATACAAGGACTGGATTACTTAAATCAGTTTCAATTGCTTTCTGTTGTTCTTCATTAAAATTCATAGATCCTCCTAAAATTTATTATTGATTATTTTGTTCTTGAGAGTCCTCAAATTCTTTTCTTCTTTGTTCTAAATTATCTAAAAGACTTCTAGATTCAGAATCATATAGTGAGGAGTATTTAGATAAGTCTTCTAGATTATCAACTTGTTGATTGCTTTGAGATTTTCCTTTAGCAATAGTTTTGCTTAATCCGGGTGCGAGCACAGACTGAGAACTATTGTCTTGTTCAATTACTTCAGAAGTAACCACAACTTGTGGAACATATTCTTCTAAACAATAAACAAATGTTTGTGAGATTATATCTTGCAAAGCTAATTTGTTCTTGTGGAATCACATGTAGAAAAATAAAACCATTGGAATAAAACCAGAAATAATATATCCTGCTTTTACAAAGAATGAAGGTATGGCAATATTTAAATTGTTCTTAATATCTTGACTAGGGTCATAAATGATTGTTCCAGCTGCGTCTTTAGTTGGTTCGAAATCAAACATGACAACAAATTTAATCGCTTTAATTGGTTGGTTGGTTGAAATCACAATGATAGCGAACATTATGTTGATTAATAAAATAAAGAATGTAATCAAAAATTCATGTTTAAAAATTAATCAAAAGAAATTTTTATGTTTCTCATTAGTATACATTCTTATCTTGAATATCTTCTTGAATGCAGTATATCCCTTGGTGATGTAAGGGATAATGTAAAAATAAAAAAATGTTAAGAATGTAGCAATCATAATTGCTAAAAACACTCTTCAACTATCTAGTCTTGTAGTATCTGTTCATTTTACAAATAGTTCATTAAAGTTACCAACAAAGCAAAGTAAACAAATTAAGAATGCTACTACACTAAGAAGTAACATGTCTAGAATACGAGCAAAAGTACGTTTTCAAATCCCTGCATATTTATGTCTAGTAGTGGTTGTACTATTTTCAGCTATGTACATTTTCTTTATAGTATTTGTTTTCTGAATAATTAGGGAATAATTTTGCTAATACTGCTTGAGCATGTACTCTAGAAGATTTAATTTGATCTGGAGAATTAATAACTCTTTCCATTAAGAAAAGTTCAAAGAAATTTTTAACTCTACGAATGAATAATCATTCTATTTCCTCTTTGTTTTTTTTAAATAATTGTTTCTTTTCACTAAGAAGATTATAAAAATCTTCTAGTTCAAATATGATATTGTAGAAATGTTGGTAATCATTTTTTGATGATAAAAATTCTGGAATCACAAGGACATCAACATCAGTTGCATTTGCAAAATAGTTTCAAATAAAAACATTAAAGTTTTCGTCTGTGAATTTCAAATCATTGCTTTTAATAATGTTTAAATCAAAGAAGCAATTTGATAAAGATATGAATTTACCTTTTGAAATACGATTCTTTAAGTTGAATGAACTTCCATTCTTCTTTGTTAAGATTACAGATGTTCTAGAATGATCTAAATTGATTTCATTTAGGATAGTTAAATTTTGTTTTAAGAAATTTTCATCAGTAAAGTTTAAGAAATAAATTAAATCATTCTTAGAGTTTTGAATTGCAATGTTGTAAGCATATGAGATTGTTGCACAATCATCAAAATAAAAAATCTCAACATTGTTTTTTTGTAGTTTTAAAAATAAACTTAATGTATTGAAATTTTCTTTTTTGTTAGCATTACACATTAACATAATGTCGAATTTCTTTGGGTCTAATTCAAGTAAAAATAATAGAGTTTCAGTAACTCATTTTTTGTCATCATCAAAGAAATAAATAATTGATATTTTTTTATTCATATTTATATTATATAAATATAATTTTTAATTGTCAAGCAAATTTATGATTTTTATTTCGTAATTATTTTCTTGGATTTCTATAATTGCATAAGTTTTAATCATCTTTTGATTTCTAGGGTATGTCAAAGACCCAGGATTTAAGATAGTTACATTATCTATCTTTTCAATTAATTCTTTGTGACTATGTCCATAAATGATGATATTAGGTCTTTCTGATTGAAAGTGACTAATAAGTTTTTCATGTCAATAGAATGGTGAATACTCATTATGTCCATGAGTTAAACAAATAGTGATATCATTGAATTTAATTGTTTTGTATATATCACCAATAAAATCATTATTGCCCTTTACAAATGTTATTTTATTATTGTTTAAATAATCTAAAGTAAATTCATGATCACCAGCATGTAAAATATTAGTTGGGTTTTCCAACTTGATAATTTGATCTAGTAATTTAGTTTCAGAGTGTGTGTCTGAAACAACTAATATCTTATAATCCATTTTTATGTTCCAATGTACTTGAAAGGATTTTGATAAATTCTTCAGGTTGTTCAATAATTAATCAGTGAAGTCATTCAGATTCATCAATAACCAAATTATAATTTGGATTTGTTTTGATGACTTTTTTTAAATAATTTAGTGAATCTTTATAATCAACAATATTATCTTTGTTTTTGAAAACAAATGTTTTTTGTAAGTTTGAATTTGGGAATTCATGTTTTTTTAAATAAACAAGATTATCATATAAAGAAACTTGTTTGATTATTTCTTCGATTGTTTCTAGATTATTTGAATATCAAGAATATAATTGATTGTATTCTTCTGATTCTTCTGCAGGGAAAAGGTTATTTCTATTTAGTAACTCTTTATTGATTCTTTTATAATAAACTGGTTTAGTTGTATAGTAAGTTGGTTTATTTGATGTGTATGGATTAATATAGTTTCTTGATAGGATGATATTAAAGAACAAAGATTGTGAATTTTTGTATTCATAAGAAATTAGATTTAGTATTGTTGCAGCAAATCCATTACCTACAAATAAGACTTCATCTTCTGGGTTTAGAAGTTCAGATAATTGAGTTTCAAAGTGATTAATGATTGCTTTGAAATCAGTTATTTTGTTAGCTAAAATATCATTTCAATTTAATGTTATGAAATGATGATTACTAAATCTTTGTTTAATATTTTCTAATTGGTTACTATATAAATATTCAGGTAAAGAATAATCAAATAGAACAACTATTGTTTTCATACTATTCCCCAGTTTTATTGTTTTTTAAAAAATAGTTAAGTTCTCAAAGAACACCATCTTCATCATTGGTGTGTTTTGTAATATGTCTTGCAACTACTTTTGCGGCTCTAGATCCATTTTTCATTGCAAAACCATATTTAGCTTTTGATAACATATTCATATCATTTTCACCATCACCAAAGCTTATGATTCTTTCTGTTGGAATTCCATAATATGATGATAAGTAATCAAGACCCATTCCTTTGTTAGCAAAGATTGAATTGATTTCAATAACTGTACCTAGTGATGGTAAACTTCATTCTCTTACCACTAAAGTACCACAAATTTGTTTGATTCAATATACTAATTTATCAAATGAATCTGATCCATGTTTTGTGTTTAATAATACACTATTAACATCATGTGATAAGTTGTTAATATCATTGTGTAATGATTGAACACCCTTGTCTATATCGATATGGAAAACTAATTTCATTTCTTGTTTCAGTTTTTCACTTTCAATTTCAGTGTGTAATAAATAAGCTTGGTTTTTACCTTCAATAAGACCATTTGTAATGTTTTCTAATATTTTAGGGCAACTAAAAATATCTTTTACAATTTGTTTATTGAACGTCATATCAATTGGTGAAAAAGAAGGATTAGAAGGGTTTCAAATGTATGCTCCATTGTAGTTTAACATTAAAGTGTTTAACCCTAATTGTTCATAGATTGCAATTGCACCTCTAATGGGTCTTCCTGTTGAGATACAAAAGATGTGTCCTTGGTTGATAATTTCTTTTATTCCATTAATAGTTTTTTCTGTTAATTTACCTTTTGAGTTTAACAAAGTTCCATCAAGGTCACAAATAATTAAATATTTATTTTCCATTTCTAAAACCTACCTCTTTATAAACATTGTTTAAAGTTTTCTTAGCTAGTTCTTCAGCTCTTTCTTTTCCTTTTTGCAATACAGCTTTTACTTCTGCATCTGTAATGCTGTTGAACTTTTTAGAAAACTCTGTATAGAAGTTTGTAAATGCTTCGCAAATTTTATTTTTGAAAGTACCATAGTTTTGGTTTTCAAATTCTTTTTCAATTTCTTGGAAAGATTTATTTGTTAGACAAGCATAAATAGACATTAAGTTACTAACTCCAGGTTGATTATCAAAATCATATTTAACTTTGTCTAAGGAATCTGTTTTTGCTGATTTTATTTTCTTTAAGTTTGATTCAAGTGAATCGTTTAAGAAGATAGTTCCTTTTTTATCTTCATTTGATTTTGACATCTTAATAGTTGGGTTTTGCAAATCCATGATTTTGAATGAAACCTTTGATGTATGGATTTCTGGGATTTTGAAAATCTCAGCATTTACTTTTTTGTTAAATCTTTCAGCAAGGTTTCTTGTTAATTCTAAGTGTTGTTTTTGATCTGCACCTACTACTACAACATCAGCATCATAGATTAATATATCAGCTGCCATAAGTACTGGATAAGTTAGTAAACCAGTAGAAATTTTTTCAGTACCATTTGATTGTTTTTGAGACTTATCCTTGAATTGAGTCATTCTTTGTAATTCACCGATTGTACTGATACATAATAGTACATGTGCCAGGTTTGTTGTTTCAAGAATATCTGATTGATCAAAAATATAGACATTGTCTTGATTTAAACCAGCGGCTATATAATATTTGACTATTCTATTTTTATAATTATATAAATCTTCTTTATTGAAGTTACCTAGTGTAATAGAGTGTAAGTCAGCTACAAATAATAATAATTCATTGCCTTGTACGAATTGTTTTAATTGGTTGATAGATCCAAAATAATTTCCAAATGTTAAGTCATTCGTAGGTTGGATTCCAGTTAATATTTTTTTCATAATTGTGCCCTTTGAGTTAATTTTACTATTGAAATAATTATATATTTAAAAAGAACTGATATAAAGCAAAAGTGGTTTTAATGAGAATTTTGAGCATTTTTTTATTAAAAAAAGCTATTTTTTGGAGAAAAATTGCAGGAAAATGAAAAATTTTTCAAAAAAATTAAAAAAAATTTAAAAAATTGTCAACTTTTTGTATAATTTATATGTGAGACAAAATAAGACGTTAATGTCAATGAAAAAATATAGCAATATGTCTCATATATAAAAATTAAGTTTTATATGTTGCTATTTAATATAATATAGTTTCTAAAGAATTAATAAATCGGTGAATCTATATAATAATTGTGGTAGATTTTGTAAAAACAAACTCATTTATATGGGTTTGTTATTTTTTTTGTACTTGTTTGTTAATTTAGATATACTCGGTGCATAAATACACTTGTTAAATTTCATTCAAAATGAACACACACATAAAAAAACCAGAATGAAGACTATTCTGGTAATTCAACCTTGAAATCGTGTTTTATTATTTCTAATAAAGCATCTTTACTATATTTTTTTACAAACTCATGGCAAAAATCTTTGATTTTAGTGTTTCAAGCACCCAAAGGTATTGCCATGTTTATTTTTTTAGATAACTTTTCTATTTGTTTTAAGAATCAACCTCTTGCAATAATTGAAGCAAGAGCAACTGAAGGATATTTAGATTCTGCTTTAGGTTCAAATATATCAATCTTGATTGGTTCTAATCCTGATGCATTTACATATTCATAATACTTTTTATCAGTGGTTGAAAATTGATCTATAATTCTTGTTGAATTTTCAGAATCAAAAAATGCATGAGCTTCATTGTGTAGAATAGCTTTTAATACATGTGAGTTTTTAAATGTATTATTTAATTCATTGTATTTCTTAGCAGATATTGCGACTATTTTGTGGGGAACAATTTTTATTAGTTCATCATAAATCGAAAGAATATATTTATCAGTTAGTTTTTTGGAATCATTGATTTCGTATTCATTTAATTTTGAAACTAATTCATTATCAATTTTTGTACAACAAACTACTAAGCCACCAATTAAATCTCCTACTCCAGTTTCATCAGATCCTATTTCATATTTTGTATTAACACTTAATTTATAAGAATTGTTTAAACCAAATTCGTTTAAAAATAATTCAATATTATTACCTTGAATAACTATCTTTAATGATTTGTAGATTAAGATGTTTAGATTGTTATATTTAAAAGAATACAAAAGATAATCAGATTTGTTTTCAACCTGATGGTTTTGTAATTTTGAATAGATATAATCTACTTCTTGTTGTGTTAATTGTTTTGAAAAGTTATTCATATTAATCGAAAATAAATTTTAATATTTTCCCTTCTGAAATATCATTGAACAAATTATTAAATAATTTGTTTTCGTCTAATTCTTGGTTCTTACTAAGATATCTTGGTTTGATTTGATCAAGGAAGTTATAGAAATCAAGATAATCATTTTCTAATTTATAAAATGTTTTGATTGCATTTGGGTCGATGTTGTTTATGAAATCCAAACCATACTTGATAATTTCTTCTAGATTTAAAACTTCTCTTTTAATGTTATTTAATAAAGCAAGTTTATAGGCTAGTTCAAAATTATCAATGTTTTTTATAAATACTCCAGGAGAATCAATTAGATCAAAATTTTTATCAATGTTTACTATTTTCATCTTTTTAGTAACACCAGGATAATTGTGTGCTTCTAGTGATTTTTTTGCTTTTAATAGGTTAATTAAACTTGATTTTCCGACATTAGGTAAACCCATTACTAATACTAAGAATTTCGGATTAACTAATCCTTTTTTAATTAATTTTTCTTTCTTCTCAGAGATTAAATTATTTAATTGAGTTAGGATTTGGTTTCTTAGATTTTTATCATTTAGATTAGAAATTATTAGTTGGTTAGAATAAGAAACTGATCTAGAACTTAAATCTTGTTTAAGAGCAATTTGTAGGATTGGTTTATTCCCAACTAGTTTGTTTAAATCTGGGTTACTTGAAGATTTAATAGCTCTTGAATCAATCACTTCTATTATGATATCAATATGCTTGATTAATTTATTGATTTCATCAGTGGTCTTTTTCATGTGGCCAGGAAATCAATTTATTTTTAAGGATGAATCTTTTTGAATCATTATCAAAGTACCTTTGTAGACTCAGGTAATAAACTCTTGATTTTGTTTAAAATAATTGTGACTTCACTAATCCCCATCATAATCATATTGATTCTGTTTTCTTGTTTGATACAAGCACCTGCTGCATAAATATTCTTGATAGAGGTTTCGTATTTTTCATCAATCACAAATTGGTTATTATGGGTTTCAAAAATATCAATAATATTGTTGTTAGTAATAGTATCAATTCCATATTGAACTAGAACTGTTTGGAAATTAATTGTTTTTTGTTCTTGGGTTTCGTTGTCTTCAATAATAATATTGTCTTTAGAAATTTCTTTGATTTTGAAATTCATAAAAGTATTGATTCCACATTTTGCTAAACTATCAATACAACCGATAGGTGTACTAAAAGTATTTTTGTGATGTATTAGTGTAACATTTTTTGGGTTTGATTTAGATTTGATGATTTTAGAATAATCAACTGCACCATCACCACCACCTAAAATTACTACTTCTTTTCCATCATAGTGGCTTAAATCATTTAACTTATAATGAATATCAGCAAATTCATGAGTAATGATTTCGGGGTCAATTTTTTTGAATGTTCATGATCCTTTTCCTGTGGTGAAGATGATGAATTTAGAATAAATTTTTTCCCCATTTTGGTTTGTTATGCAAAAAATATCATTGTCTTTTTTAATTTCAACTATGTTGAAATTAGTCTTGATTGAACAGAATTCAGGATTTTTGTCTATTTTTTGTTTAAAACCATCGATTAATTCTTGCCCCGTGATGAACTCTTTTTGGTCGTTAAAATAAGGGAAATTAGGGATAGTTTTAGTTGGGAAAATCTTTGCCGGGAGACCACCAATTTCTTTATCTATTTCCACACATAAAGTAGACATTTTAAGATATCCTGACATGTATGTTGCATATAAACCAACAGGGCCTGCACCGACCACTAAAACATCATAAATTTGCATGTTATTCCTTTTCTATATTAATATTTTTTTAAAAAACAATTTAGTTTTATATAATAATTTTATATTTATTAGAGATATATAGAAAATTAATTTATAAATTTGGAGACAAAAATGCAAAGTTACAACAAAAAACTTAGCTCTTTATACCTATCAGAACAAACAGGTAAAATGCTTGGAATTGAAAATTCAAGTAGAGCTATTGTCGATGGATTACCAGTAACTGTCCAATATGTTACTGCAGTATCAAAAGAATTTAATATTCCGCTTATCGTTTTAAAAGCAGAAATTTACTTAAACGCTTTACGTTCTGGGAAAGTAGACGAAAATTATAACTACTTCTCTAATTACTATGAAAACATTTCAAGAATTGTTGAATTCAACAGTAGATACACTAGTCCAAACATTAAATTAAATAATGACTTAGAGAAAAAAGGTTTTGACTCAGTTTCAAGATTTAAATATGCAGTAGCTTCCTCTACAAAAGATTTTGATAAAACTAGTCAAAAAAACAAAATCGCTAAAGTTAACAACATTAATCAAAAATTAGCAACTATCGAAGGTCAAATTGATTCTTTAAAAGAAAAGTACGATTTGAAATTCAGACTAGCAGTTGAAAAATCAGATATTACAGCATTAACAGTTATGCAAGAAGATAGAGAAGCAAGATATGCTTTATTATCTCAAATCCATAATTTAGAATTTGCTAAAAGAATGATTTTAGAAGATTTATACAAATTGGTTGGTAATGAATTAGTTGACTATGAAGGAACACAAAAAGAATTAGCAAGCAAGATTCAAGTGATTGAAGAAAAATTAGCTGAGACAGATCCATCAATGTCTAGCAAAATTAATGCAATGAAAAACCAAATCAAAACAATCATTTTCGAATTGCAAAAAAATAAAGTTGAATCAAATGTTGCTAAAACTCCAGTTTCAGAAGAAGAATTCAAATCATTACTTTTTAAATGTGGTACATTACTTCAAAAATAGTTTAATGATTTTATAATTTTAAGAAAAGAAGGATATCAAACATGAATGATAAAAAATATGAATTTGGGAAAATAACAGATGATAACCAAAAAGATCATTTCAAATTCTCAGCATCAAAAAGTTCAAAACCTGTACAAGAAAAAGTAGATCCTAGGTTCTTCGGTGATAAAAACCAACAAACTTCTGAACCATCACAACAATCTCAACCAAGTCATACTAAACCAACATTAGAATCAATCATTAGTCAACCAATTGAAAATTCAAAACCAGAACCAGTTGCTCAAAAAACAGAAAAAGATAAATTAAGAGACCAATATCAAGATATCATTAAAGCTTTAAATGAAAAAGAACAAAACAAGAAAGCTACTAAAAAAGATTCTTTAAAGAATTTTGAAGCACCAAACTATCAATCTTTAGATGATACTCCTGATTATTTTGAATTCAAACCTTCAAAACAAAAACCAGTTATTCGCTATGAAGTTAAACCAGAACCTCAACCAGAACCGGTTCAAGAAGCTCCTGCTAAACCAACTCGTGAAGAATTAAAACAAGAAAAAGAAGTTAAAAAATTAGCAGAACAAAGAGCAAGAGAAGAAGAAAAAGCAAGAAAAGAAGCGGAAGCATTAGCTGCTAAAAAAGCAAAAGAGGAAGCTAAATTAGCTAAGAAACAACCTAAAGAAGAACCAAAACTAGAAGTTGTTCCAGAACCAACTCCAGTTAATGAACCAGTTGTAGAACAACAACCTGAAATTTCAGATTTAGATCAATTCAAATCAAGAGAAGAATTAATCAAAGAATATCTATTGGTTGATGAACCAGTTCAAGAAGAACCAAAAGTTGAAACTAAAAAACCAAAAGAAGAAAAAGCTAAAAAAGTAGAACCTGCTCAACCTTTAAATTCTTCTGATAATTATTTATACCAAATCGTAAAAGATGAAAAAAGTAACTTACAAGAATTCCAACAAAAACCAATCTCTGATATTGTAAGACAATCATATATCGAAAAGATGAAAGAATCTAACGATATTAAACACTTAACTATTAATAAGGTCAGTGATAAATCTGGTGAATTAGTTATTTCAGATGCAGATATCCTTAATAAATATAAAGATTTAAATAGTTTTTCATTCTCTGATGAAGATTGAAAGAGAATCTATTTAGATGTTATTTCTGTTAATGGAAATGACGATAACTTAGAAAGTAGATTCTTCAACAATATTAAAATTGTTAAAGAATACACTAACAATTCAATTTCAGCAGATATTGAAGCAACTGCAGAACAAATCTCCACTGCAATTAAAAATCTAAAATCTCTAAAACAATTTACTAAAAAAGATATCAAACAATATAAAGATAATTTAGTTGATAGATTAGAATTAGCAGATGACGTTGTATTCAACGTTAAATATGAATGATTCTCTAAACAATTAAAAGATGATGATATTAACTACAAAACTTGATTTAAAGCACCAGACTTTAATAACAACAAAATCAATTTAGTAGAACAAAAAATTATCAAATCTTTTGGAATTGAAAAATTCGTTTTAAGAGAAATGGAATCATTAAGAAATCCAATCAACTCTATTAGAGCTATTCAAGAACATGTAAACAAATTAAGTTTCATTATTGAATACTATTTAATTAAAGCTGATAATAAAGTGTTATTCAAAGATGAAGCAGAAACAATTAAAAACATCCTCTGCTACTTATGAAAAGAATTATGTATTACATTAAACTTATCAGCAGACGAATTAATTAAAATTGATCCAAAATGAATTAAAAAATCAAACCAAGAAAAACTTCTTTCTTTTGTTAAACAAATTGAATCAACTGCTAACCAACAAATTAAACAAATCCAAAATGTTACTAAATACAATGGACTTCATTTAATCCAAGTAGCTGACCAATTTATTAAAGTGTTCTTAGAATCTTCTAATAAAACAATTGATAAATTAATTCATTCAGATAAAAACAATGTATTAGCTAATAAATTACAATATATTAGAGACCAACAAAGTTTATTTGTAAGAAATGCTGAAAATGCTAAATGATTAGTTCAATTCTTTGTTTCTCCAACAACTAAAACAATTAATTTAGTTAACTTAGACTCTGCTGCTAAAAGATCTTTAAAAATTACTAAAGAACAATATGAAAACCTTTATTCAGAATTAACTTCTTTAGATATTCCTTTATTAAAAACAGAATTCGCTAAAGCTGAAGGATTATTAATTCTTAATAAATTATTAAACAAATTCTTTGTATTCTTAAATGTATCTATATTAACATTATTTGATCAAACTGAATTAGTTGATGCGGACTTATCTTCATCTGCTGATAAGAGAGCTAAAAAAGACTCTAAGACAATTGCACACATTAGAGAAACAATTAACACAATTGACAAGATTTTATCTAAAGTAGATGTTAGAAGACAAAAATCAGCTTATAAATACACTGAACAAGCTTTAGAACAATTATGTAATTTAGGTGATATCATTAAATCTTTAAAATCTACAGTAGAATCTCGTGTAGATGTTTATAAAGAAATTGCTGCTGAAATCATTAAACCAACTAAAGATATTTTAAGTCAACTATTAATTGTTATTAAAATGACTACAGTAGCTGTTAAACAAACTAAGAGAGCTAAATCTCTTCCAGAAGAAGTGATGAGAAATCTTAGAATTATCGAAGCAAATGATGTTGACTTCGGCGATCTAGATTCAGCTAAAACATTATGTAAAATTTGTAACCAATACCATTTCAAAGAAATTGCTAAAACAAGAATTTTAGCTAATACTCAAAAATACCCAGCATTTAAAAAATATGTAAAAGTTAAAATGAATGATATCTTAAAAAATCACATTTATGATTTCGATTCATATTCATTGAAAACTATCGTATTTAACAAATTAGTTACATACAAAATTATTCAAAGAGGTATTTTATCTAGCTTAATTAAAATTGTTAAATTAATTGAAGCACAACTAACAGATAAATACATTCACTTAATCCTAAACGAAGTTAATCCAGATGAACATGATAAAGCAAGAGTAAGTGCAAAATTATACTTCGAAACTCTTCAAGCTAATTCAATTAAATTGTTCTTATTAAAATGCATTAACCAAGAAAACCAATTATTACTTGGTATTGAAAATGAAATGGCTAAAAACGTTCCAGAATTAGCTGTTCCATCAAAATGAGATGATGCTATTCAATCAAGAATTGACATCGCAACAGAATCAATTGAACAATTGTTTAAAAATAAAGAAGAAGATAAAATCATTGATTACTTCTATTGTGAATTCGTAAAAGAAGGTTTAATTAAACCATCTAAAGTTACTACAACTAAACCAGCAGTTGTTGAACCAGAAAAAGTGGAAGAAAAACCTCAAGTTCAACCAGAAGAACAAACACAACCAATCGAATATACATTTGGTCAAATTGATGAAGAAGAACAAGAAGACTACATCAATTACGATGAAGAACCAGTTGATGAAGAAGAACAAGAAGAAATTCTTCCAATGATTCTTGAACCTGAAACAATTGTTATTGAAGGTGAAGATGTTGTTGTTTCTGAATTCTTTGTTGAAAAAGATCCAACTAAAAAATGTGACTACAAAGAAGCTATTGATGAAACAACTGTGACTGTTGTTGAAAAAGTTAAATTTGTTAATATTCAAGAATTTGAAAAATACAAACAAATTGAAGAAATCGTTCAAGCTCAAGAAGAAGCTAAGAAAGATGGAACTTCTAAAAACAAAACAACATTCAAAGATATCTTACAAAAACAAAAATCAAGAGCAATCTACAAAGTTTCAGTTGATGATTTATATTACATCAAAGACTCATGAAACCTTCAAGATTTTATCAACAAATAATATACTAAAAATAGGGCTTAGGCTCTATTTTTTTGTATAATAGATAGATATATGATTAAAGATATTTTTAATTTGGATGATCCTGAAATTAAAGGTCTTTCTGTTGAAATCCAAGAAATTAACTTAGATGAAGATATCAAATTTAAGTTAGAACAGATAAATTTCTATCAAGGTGAAATCATCCAAATCATTGATGATAAAGATAAAAATATGATACAGTTTACAATCAATAATGCAAAGTATGCAATCAGAGCAAGAGATGCAAAAAACATTATTGTGAAGAAAGTTAACTAAATATGTCCCTTTGTTGTCATTCAAACAACAAACAAGATTGTGTTAGTTCAAAACACAAGAAATATACTAAGAAGATTTTAATTGGACCACCTAACGTTGGTAAGTCCAGTTATTTTAACAAGATTACTTGGCAAAATAATAATGTAGGTAATATTGATAAAATCACGGTATCACCTAAAATAGGTTCTTTTAAAGGTGATAAAGAAACTAAAATTGTTGACTTACCAGGTTCTTATTGTTTAGCACCAAATACAATTGATGAGTCATTTGTTATTAAGACAATTATGAACAATGACTTTGATAAGATTATTGGTATCATTTCTGCGAACAATTTTGAAAGAGATATGTTTTTAATTTTAGAAACATTAGAATCTCAAAAATTAGATCATTTACTAATCAACATGATTGATGAATTAAAGGATTTTGAAATTAATCCATTTAAGTTATCAAGAAAGTTAGGTGTAGATGTTCAACTAATTTCTTGTTTGAAAAATAAAAATATTAAAACATCTATTAATTCGATTCAAAACTTTGAGAATAAACACATCAAGGAATTTAAGATTGATTATGGTCCACAATTGGAATTAGTTATTTCAAAGGTGGAAGAAATAATTCCTGATGATGTAAAAGTAAATAAACGTTTTTTAGCTATTCAATTATTATCTGATAATAAATATGTTAAAGAACAATTAGATAATATTGATATCTATTCACAACTTGCTTCAACATTGTGTTCTGAATGTGTGTGTGCCCAAGATATCAAATGGTTGATTAAGAAAACCAAAAGAGAATATATAAAATCACTATTTGATTTTGCTTGTACAGTTATTAATGAAGAAAATTCATTAATGATGAAAACAAACAAGATAGATAAAATAATCTTTAATAAGTGAATTGGGATTCCTTTATTCTTATTAGTTATTTTAGCAATATACTTTGTTACATTCTTTAAGTATGCTGGGGGGTTCTTAACAGAATCTATTAATCTAGGTTTTGAGAAACTCTCCGAGATTATTAATAATGCAATGGTGAATGGGATTGTGAATCCTAATAGTCAATGGATTGCAGACTTTGTAACAGATGGTTTATTAGGTTCGATATTCACTGTAATTGGATTCTTACCTAATATAGCAATTATTTTCTTTTTTACATCCATACTAGAGCAAACAGGATATTTAGCTAGAGTAAGTGTGATGTTAGATAAAACTTTGGAGAGGTTTGGAATTTCAGGAAGAAGTATTGTTACACTACTAACTGGAGTAGGATGTAATATTCCATCAGTTATTATGTCTAGAAATGCTCAATCACATAAAGAAAGAATTATTGTTGTATTGATTGCACCATTAGTAGTGTGTGGAGCTAGAATTGTTGTATTCAACTGAATTTCTGAAATTCTAGTTGGTTCTAATATTTCTTGGTTCATTACTTTCTTAATGACTATATTTTCAATCTTTGTAGCATTGTGTTTAGGATTATGTTTTTCTAAAACATTATTTAGAAATCAAAAAACTTTCTTTTTAACAGAACTACCTCCATGAAGAAAGCCACAATTTGGTTTAGTGTTTAAAAGTTTAGGTCTTGAGATCTGAGATTTTATTAAACGGGTATTTACCATTGTGTTTATATTAGGGCTAATTACTTTCTTTCTATCTAGGATTAGTCCAACCACTGGTTTAATTAATGAAGCAAAGACTGGAAGTCAAATAGATTTAAATAATGCTTCTTTCTTAGAATATATTTCTTATGGATTTAAATACATCTTTTATCCAATTGGTTTAGGAGAAGATTGAAGAATATCATATTCATTGATCTCAGCATTCCCAGCAAAAGAGTTAGCTAGCTCAAACCTAGAATTATTATTTACAGGTTCTGATCCAAATTTAACATTTGCAGATAACTTCAGAAATGCTGTGAATGCATTTAATTTACCTGTTGCATCAGTTACAAGTTATTTTATGTTCTTTGCTTTTTATACTCCTTGTTTTTCATTATTAGGAGTAATTAGAAAAGAAGTTGGATGAAAATGAATGTTTGTGCAATTCTTAACAAGTATATTGTTTGCATATGTATTTTCATTTTACATTTATAATTTAGTTGGTATATTTGAAAAAAATATTATCAACCATCCATATAACAGTAATGGGGTTAATATCTTTGTAATTGTTTCTTGTTTGGTTTGTTTACTAACAATTTTATGTTGATATATTTATGAATGAACAACAACAACATCAAAACAAATTAATCTAAGTTTAAAACAACATAAAGTGAAGAAAATTATATTATGATCAACTTTCGGATATTTTACTTTATGTTGTTTATTAAATATTTTCTTCCTTTATTTGGGATAAAAATCATACATTTAAGGATTGCTGCATTAGCAATCCTTTTTATTACTTGACAATTCATTTTTAAAAAATGCATATTCATTTTAAATGAATGTTAACAGTGCATGAAAAATTTTGTATAATTAAAGTAGAAAGAACATGAACAATTTATGATTAAGATTCAAGGATTATCTTTTAATTATAATAATGATAAAAAGGTCTTAGACAATATTTCTTTAAATATTGAAAAAGGCTCTTTTCATGGTCTAATTGGAAATAATGGTTCAGGTAAATCTACCTTAATAGCTTTGATATTAGGAATAATTCCTGTAACCATTGGAGATATAACAATCAATGATATTAGTGTAAAATCAAATAAAAGAAACGGTGTAATTGTTTCTTATTTTCCTGATATTGCTAAATTTCCAACTGGAACCACAATCTTTAAATATCTAAAGAATCATTTAAGTTTATTAAGAGATATTAGCGATTTAGATTTAAAAGAAAAAATCGAAACACTATTAAAGAGTTTCAAAGTAGATGTGTCTATTAATAAGAATCCTAATCATTTGTCTCAAGGGCAAAAGAAGAAGATTGAATTAATTAGAGTTATTCTAGAAGAACCTAATGTATTAATTCTAGATGAACCAACTAACTATTTAGATCCAGAATCTAGAATCATCCTTTTAGAATGTTTAAAGAAAATGAATTCTAAGGGAACAACAATTTTAGTTTCAAGTCATATTATTCATGAATTAAAAGAATACATTGATTCAGCTACAATTATTCACAATCATAAAATTGAGTTCTCAGGGAAACTAGAGGGTAAAGATATCTTAACTATTT
>JAHHTF010000012.1 GCA_020024775.1 Ureaplasma sp.
AAAAGTTGTGTATAATTGAATAATTACTCTAAAACACAGAAATTAGAGTGCTACCAAAAAAGTTCCTCCTTTGTGTTTTACACAAACTTGGAACCAATCCCGGGATATGTATACATTATCTTTCTTCTCAAGTATATGATGATTCTTGTTTAGCTAAATCGATTTGTGCTGTAGCTGGATAAGAAACAACAATCTTAGGAGGATATAAACATCCTCTGAATGCTAGGTTCCCAATGAAATTAACTGAGTTAGGAATGAAGATATTTTCTTTTAATGGAGTTGCATAGAATGCTGATTCTTCGATTCTTTCTAAAGTGTTATTAAAGATAACTTTATTTAGTTTTAAACATCATGAGAAACAAGAGTCAGAAATTGATTTAATTTTATTAGGGATAACTAAGTCACCAGTTCAGTTACCAGCTGAGAAAGAACCTAAATCAGTTCATTCTAATTCTTTAGGTAATACAAGTGGTCCAGTGTAATTAATGTCTTGGAAAGTACTCTTACCTACTTTTTCTAAATTATCATTTAATTGTAATTTATTAACTGGGTTAGTAATCCGATAAAATACTGCATCACCAACAGAAACTAAAGTAGAAGGTAAAACAATATTAATTGGTTCATTAGTTCCAATTGTAACTGTTCCACCAGCTCCTCAAGGAACTGTACTAATAGAGTTATTGTCTAATGCTAATAGTGGTAAACAAACATCGCCTTTAACTGCATCATTATAAAATACTTTACCAGTTGCATTATCATCAGCTAAGTGATCTAATTGAATGGTATCTAAATCTGCTCTAACTACTTTAAGAGCATACTTAGGTTGGTTTTCTCAGTCAAATCTTTTTGGGTTTCTAATTACTTCATAAGTACAACCATTCTTAGAGAATTGGTCTCCTGGTAATCAATCATTGATTTCATATCCTTGAGGAATTGGATTTTCTTCTGGTTGAGCAAAACCAGTTAAAGTAATTGTTGTTGTTAATGTTTTTCCTTCAATAGTAGGAATGCCACTAATTTGAACATCAACTTTTAAACCATTCTTAGTTGCAGTTACTGTTGGAGTGGATGAAGCTAATGATTCACCTGGATAACGAATTATGTTGTTTTGGTTTTCTTTTAAAGCATTTACAATAGCTAAGTTTTTATCTGGGTCACTAATGATTTTAACCATTTCATTAGGATCTAATTGATTAAAGTTACTTGCACCACTAACTTGTTTGATTAATTCTATGAATTTGTTTTGGTTAATACTAGTTTCTTTAACTGGTGTTGAACTAGATGAACTACTAGATCCACATGATGTTGCAGCAATTGCAATACCTACTGGAAGAGATACACTAGAAATAGCAGCTAATGTTCCAATGATTAATTTGTTTTTAAATTTCATAATAGTATACCTGCTTCCTTTTATCTTCTTACAAAGTTGTAAATATTGCCATCATTCATATCTAAGTTAATGTATGTATCTTTTGGTAAAGAGATTGTAATTCTTTTTGGATTATATGCACATCCACCAAAAGTAGCATCAGCAATTGAAATTACTGAATCAGGAATATAAATATCTTCAACTGGATACATTACGTAGAATGCATTCATTTCAATTGAAACTAGTTGAGAATTAGGAGCAAACTTAATACTTGTAATTCCTTTACAGTATGTGAAACATCCTCATGGAATACTTCTAAGTTTTGCTGGAATCATTAATTCTCCAGTGAAATCAGAGTTTGAGAAACAAGCGCTAGCCATGTAGTTTAGTGTATCAGGAAGAATTAAACGTCCTGAGTAATGAAGTGTTTGGAATGCACTAGCATCAACTACTTCTAATTTATTACTTAATTGGAAAGTATTAACTTTGTTAGTAAGGTGAGCAAATGCTGATAATTCAATATTATAAACACTATCAGGAATTACAATGTTAATGTCTTGTCCTGTTCCAATTGTACATTGTTGAGTTGTTCCACCCGCTGCTTTACTAATTGAGTTTCTTCCAATAATTAATAATGGTAAACAGATATTACCTTTTAAAGCATCTGTTGAAGAAACCTTACCAGATAAGTTATCATCAGCTAAGTGATCTAATTGAACTTCATCTAAGTTTGCATCTATTAATTTCAATGCATACTTAGGTTGGTTTTCTCAATCATATTTCTTTGGATTTCTAATTACTTCGTAAGTACAACCATTCTTAGTGAATTGGTCCCCTGGTAATCAATCATTAATTTCATATCCTGCTGGAGGTGGAGCTACACTTGGTTTAGCAAATCCTTTCATGATAACATTGAAAGTTAATAGGTCTTCATTTGTGTCAGGAATTCCTTCAATTGTAACATTAACTTCTGTATCAGTAGGTTCTGCAGTTACAACTGGAGTTGATTCTAATAAAGAAGCTCCTGGTTTAGAAATAACTGATCATTTGTTTTCCTTTAATGCAGTTACAATTGAAGCATTTCTAACAGGATCATTAATCATTTTAGCCATTTCAAATGGTTCAGTAGATTTTAAATCTGATTGTCCAGTAATATCTTTAACTAAGTTAATAAATATAGCATCATTAATGTGAGTATCAGAGTGATTAGGTTGGTTACTACCACTACTACCTGATGAACTAGATGAACTACTACTAGAACCACATGATGTAGCAGTTAGTGCAATTGAGATTGGAACAGATACTAATGCAAGTGTTCCAAAAGTTGCAGCAATAATTTTATTCTTTAATTTCATAATATTCCTCTTTTAATTATTCTGATTTCATATTAAGGTTTCAAACATATAAACTATTTTTGTCATCACCAGTCATTCTGATTTTAGAATGGTATGATTCTTCTTGTCCTGGAAGTGGATAAATGAATCTTACATTTGGTTTTGGCTGTAGATTGATTGTAAATCCCAAACAACTTACGTTACTACTTAAACCAAGATTATTTGTTCCATTTAAGTTTTCGTTACCAATAAAATTTTCAACCATTTTTTGAATTGTATCTCTATAGTTTGATCAAGTCGAATAAGTTACATTCTTACTTGTGAAGTCATTTAATTGATTTCAGAATGCTACTAAATCAACTTTGATTAAACATTCTAAGTTAGAGATTGTGAATGTATGAGTAGTTTGATCGTAAACCACATTTGCACTATTGTTAGTTAATTCAATTGTACTTGATGCATCAACAGCAAATGATACTTGCATGTTATTTCCTGTTTGAGTAAATGTAACATCATTTACAGATGATAAAGATGAGTTCATTGATTTGATTGCATTAATGAAATCTTGTTTTGATGCTTCTAATTCTTTTACTGATTGATTTTTAGTGATTTGGTTAATATCAGTATATAAAGTTGTTGCATCAATTGGCCCACTATTTTCTTTTAAGTTATTGATAGTTACATTAAATGTTGTTGTAGTATCTTTTCCTTCTGCATCTACAACAGGAACATTAATGATTGAGATTGTAAGAGTTCTTGCGCTTAGTGTTGTTGTAATATCGATATCTTTAGAAGTTGCTAATGTTGGAGATGGGTTTTGGATAACACCATTTGTATTATTTTTGATTGCTTCGATAAGAGATTGTTTATTAGTAGTAATATCATTTGATAATTGAGATGGAGTAACTTCTGAGAAGTTTGTTACTTTTGTAGTATCTGTTATTAATTGGATAAATTTAGATTCGTCTAAAGTTGGAGCAACTCAACTTTTGAATCCATCCATTGTGAAACTTAATGTTGGAGCTGTTGTTTCAGAACCATCAATTGATATAGTTGGAATTCCAGAGATACTAACTGTAATAGTATCATTGTTGGCAACTGATTCTAATGTGATTTTAGCAGCGTCTAAATTAGGACCTGGATTTACTATTTCATTGTTTGCGTTCTTTTTTAATTCTGTAATGATTTCATCTTTTTTAGAAAGAATAGTTGAGTTCATGCTAGCAGCAGTTACTTTACTAAAATCATTTTGATTAGTAACTTGTTTGATTAAGTTAATCATCTTAGTGTTATCTAATGATGTAGCAACTCATGCTTTAAATCCTTCTAGTGTTAAACTTAGTTCACAAGTTCCATCAGTACCATTTTCTAATAAAGTTGGAATACCAGCAATTGTTACTTTTATAGTTTGGTTAGATACTGTTGGAGTGATTGTAATACCAGTAGCTTCTGATAATGTAGCACCAGGATTTACAATAGCACCATTTGTGTTTGCTTTAATTGCGTCAATGATTGCTTGGTTTGATTCAACCATTTTGTTTTTGAATTCGCCAGCTGTGATTGTACTAAAATTAGAAATTGTAGTTGCTGTTTGAATTGTTTGAATCATTTTTGCATTATCTAAAGAAGTAGCAACTCAAGGTTTGAATCCATTTAAACTTAGTTTTAAATTAACTGTAGATGCAGTTCCATCTTCTAAATCAGTTGATATACCACCAATTACAATATTAACAGTTTGTTCATTGCTAGTTGCATCTAGTGTTAATGTACTTGATGCTAATTCTTTTCCAGGATTTACTATTTCACCATTCGCATTTGCTTTAAGATCAGTTAAAATTCCTTCTTTTACTGAATTAATTTTGTTAATCATTTGGTTTGCAGTAACTGTGGAGAAGTCTGATATACCAGTTTTTTGTTTAATTAAATTAGTAACTGCTTCTTGGTTTAAAGAAGTGTTAGTTCATTTTTTGAATCCATTTAAAACTGCATCTAATTGAATAGTAGTATCTGTTCCATCTTCAGATAATGCTGGAACTCCTGAAATTGTAATATCAATTGAATCTGATAAATCAGTTGCAGTTAATTCAATAGTTGCAGAACTTAATGATTCAGTTGGATTAACAATAACACCATTTTCATTTGATGTTAATGCAGAAATGATTGTTGCTTTTGCATCATTAATTTTTGTTAACATTTGCATTGATGTAACCATTGTGAAATCAGTTACACTTGTTTTTTCTTTAACAATGTTTACAAATTCATCTTTGTTTAAAGAAGTTTGTTTTCAAGCTTTAAATCCAGTTAATGTCAAACTTAAATTAACTAAGTTGTTATCAGTTTGTGGAATTCCTTGGATTTGTACACTAACATCATTGTTACTACTTGATGCAATAACAACTAAATTAGATTCACTTAATTTATCACTTGCATTGTTGATTTCTTTGTTTGCATTTTGTTTTAATGCATCAACAATAGCTTTGTTGTTGGCTTGATCATTGATTTTGTTAACCATTTGACCAACAGTTAATGTTGCAAAATCATCTACACCTGTAGACCTCTTAATTAAGCTTATGATAGCTGGTTGGTTTAATGTAACCTTTGGGACATTAACAGCAGGTTTGCTCGGAGATTTGCTTCCACAACTAGCTGTTACTACAGCTGTTGCTACAGTAGAAGCAACTATCACTCCTGTTCCTAATAGTCCAAAAATAATTTTGTTTCTTAATTTCATTTAATTTACTCCCTAATAAATAAACGTTATTATTATATAATAATTTTGCATAAAGTCATCATTAATCGGACTTGTTAACCACAAACCGAGACTTTAGATAATTTATTTAATAAATTAAGGCGGGATTATTAAAAATCTAAAAATACATAAAATTTTATTAAATTGTCATTGACAATAATAGCAAATTATTGTAAGTAAAATACTATAAAACAAAAACCCAGAATCACAAAAGATTCCAGGTTTTCTAAATCAATAAAAAAGTGTCACTACACACAAAGAGTAATCTGGTGCTGCTCTGTTTCCAGCCTGACACGGTTCGACACCACGATGTTGTAATGACTATAAAATTATATAATATTTTTTTTAAATTAATTTAAGTAATTGATTTAGTTCAACAGCATATTCCATCGGTAATTCACTACTGAATTCATCGAAAAAACCACAAACAATTAATTGTTCTGCTTTTTTCTTACTAAATCCTTTAGACATTAAATAAAATAATTGTTCATCACTAATTTTAGAGATTTTAGCTTCATGAGCAATTCTACTTGTATTGTTTTGTAATATTTCAGTTGGATATGTTTTTGATCTTGCTGAATCAGAAAACAATAATGTATCACACTCAACAAATGCTTGAGCATTAGAAGCTGATTTATTTATTTTAACTAATCCCCGATAAACACTATCACTGTTTTCATATCCAATTGCTTTGGAAATGATTTTGGATTTAGTGTTCTTTCCGATGTGAATCATTTTAGCTCCTGCATCTTGATACACTCCAGGTTTTGCAACTGCAATTGAAATACACTTAGAACTTGAATTATCACCTAATAAAACTGAACATGGATATTTCATGTTTAATTCAGAACCAATGTTTCCGTCAACTCAAATCATTCTTGCATTTTCCTTGCACATTGCTCTTTTAGTAACCAGGTTTAAAACATTATCAGATCAGTTTTGGATTGTTGTGTATCGACATGTTGCATCTTTTTCAACAAAGACTTCAACAACTGCTGCATGAAGATTATTCTTATCATAGATAGGTGCAGTACAACCTTCAATGTAATGTAAATCAGAACCTTCATCAACAATGATTAATGTTCTTTCGAATTGCCCAGAACTCTTAGCGTTGATTCTAAAATAAGACTGTAATGGTTTATCTAATTTAGTGTTCTTGGGGATATAGATGAATGTTCCACCACTTCACACTGCAGTGTTTAATGCTGCATATTTATTATCAGTGGGAGGTACTAATTTAGAAAAATATTTAAAGAATAAATCTGGATGTTCTTTAGCTGCAGTATCTGTATCAGTAAAGATTACATTCTTTTGTTTTAATTCTTCTAATAGTGAATGATAAACAATTCCAGAATCAAATTGAGTAGCGGCTCCATTTAAGTATTTTGCTTCAGCTTCTATGATTCCTAATTTATCAAATGTATCTTTGATATTTTCTGGAACTTCATCTCAATTTTGTTTTACATCATTAGTGGCTTTTGAATAATAAGTATAATCATCAAAATTAATAAAACTTAAATCAGGACCTCATTTGGGATTATCAATTTTAAGAAATTGTTGATAAGCGTTCAATCTAGATTCTAATAACTTTTGATCTTCATTTTTGATTCTAGAGATGTTTCTAACAACTTCTTCATTCAATCCTTTTTCAAGTTCTACAACTGGTTTTGCTTTGGTTTCAAAACCAAACTTGTATTCATTATTATTTTTCATTTAAAGCATTCTCCAATACATGAATAAATGCATCATGTCCAATCAAAGAACATTTGATTCTATTTGGTTGATTAGGAATATTATAGAAAGCAATTAATTCTTCTAATAAGTCTTCATCATACTCTTCTTGGTTAATCATTTTTTTGTAATTAGCTAAGATTTCTTTTGCTTCATTAATTGTTTTATTAATTAAGATATCACAAAAGATATCTGATGTTGAAATACTGATTGCACATCCCAATCCAGAAAAGCAACAAGCTTTGATAACATCATTTTCAACCTTTAAATAAACAGTAATATCATCAATACAAGTTGATGACTTATTGTGGTATTTAACAAAGTCATCTGCAACAGATTCTGCATCTACTTTATGGTTAGGAGATTCGTAATGATCTAAGATGATGTTTCTTAGAACGGTTGGATTTTTTTTATAAGATTCCATTTAGAATATCCTCCTTCTTAAAGTTCTTTAATGCTTCATATAATTTATCAATATCTTCTTTGTTATTGTAAACATGCAAAGAAACACGTACTACTTCACTTACATCAAGAATATGGCAAATTAATTTAGCACAACTTAAACCACTTCTAACAATAATGTTGTGGTTTCCTAAATAACTTGCTAAATCTTGTGCAAACACACCTTTAACATTAATTGCTAATGTTGGAGATGAATAATCATCTTTTTCATAAACAATTACATTGTCTAAAGTTGAAAGTTTTTCTCTTGCATATTTACTAATTTCTTGTTCATGTTCAATGATGTAATCATACCCCACCATGTTTAAGAAATCAATGGCTGCATTTCAACCGAAGATTCCTGCAACATTAGGTGTTCCACCTTCATATTTTTCAATTGAATTAAGTAGTTCAAAACTATCTAATTTAATTGAGAAGTTCATTCCACCACCTAATCTTTGAGGGTATAATGTTTTTTGCATCTCTTTAGAAATATAACATGCACCGATTCCTGTTGGGCCAAACATTTTATGAGCAGATATTACTAATAAATCATATCCACCTTTTTTAATATCTACTTTTCTGTGTTGGATACTTTGAACAGCATCAACACAAACAATGATATCTTTGTTATATTCTTTAATAACCATTGTGATTTCATTTTCATCAAACTTTGTTCCTGTTACATTGAATCCACTTGCAAAAGAAACAATTTTTGTTTTCTTAGTTAATACTTGTTTGAAATCCTGAACAGTTGGCATCTTATGTTCTTGTCCAGCATATACAATTTTTGCACCTTTGTCTTGTGCAATTTTCATTCAAGGTAAAATGTTTGAAGCATGTTCTCCATATGTTAAAACAATTTCATCACCTTCACGCACTAAATGTTCAATCCCTTTAGCTACTAGATTTAATCCTTCAGTAGCTCCTGAACAAAAAGCAATATCTTCTGCATCACAGTTCATTAACTTAGCTAGTTTTTGTTTTGTTTCAAACAATCTATGATGAACTTCATATGTTAATTTAGAATCAATGTTATGAGGATTAGAACCATATTTTTCATAGTATTCAACTACTGCATCAATAACCATTTTTGGTTTTAATGTAGTAGCTCCTGAATCCATATAAACATAATCTGGATTATTTTTGAATCATGGAAACATTTCTCTGATTTGTTTATTATTCATAATTATTACCCCTTATAAGTGTTTGTTGATTAATGAACTATATTTTTCTTTTTGGTTATCATCTAAACTCACTAAACAAGTATTAATCATTGAGTTTAAAAGTAATTGTTTAGCTTGTTTAGTGTTGAACCCCTTAGTGTTTAAATAAAAAAGTTCTTCTTCATTTAAGGTTCCAATATTGAGTGCATGGGTTGCAATGATGTTATCTGTATTAATGATTAAGTTAGGACTTGCAAAAATATTTGCATTTTCACTTAAGATGATTCCTTTGATTTTTTGATCAACTTTTGAATCATTAATCTTAGAATCAACATATGTGTATAAATCATTTGTAACATTTGAATTATCTAATGCAAAGATGTTTGTAATAACTTTACTACTTGCATGATGGTTTAAATGTTGTATATCAATTTTGGTTTTGATGTTTGCATCATTTAAAGTTAAATATGTAAAATTAATATTTAAATTAATACCATTTAGAATTTTATAGTCGATATTGATTGTTGCATCATTTTTAAAGATTCCTAATATATAGATATCGGTATCTTCTTTGATATCAATGGTTTGAATGATTGAATCTTCAATAAAACTAAAATTATTGTTTTCCATTGCAGAAATATGTATCCTTTGTATGTTTTAAATCAATATCATCTAGCTTCATATCGGTTAGTGTAATATTTAATTCTTTTAAAACTTGTTTGTATCCTTTTTTATGAATATCATAAGCTAATTGGATATCTGATTCTTTTACAATTTGTCCATTAGCTATCATGATAACTCTTGAGGGTTTAAGTTTTTCAACTAAACTGATATTGTGTGAAATAAATACAATTGATTTCTTTTCTTGTTGTTTTTGGATTAATTTATCTGCAATGATATTTAGTGCATCTGCATCTAACCCACTATCAATTTCATCTAAGAAAATAAAATCAGGATTTAGGTTTTCCATTTGTAAGATTTCGATTTTCTTTTTTTCTCCCCCAGAGAAGTTCTCGTTAACACTTCTTTCTAACACTTCTTGTTTTAGATTTAGCTTATCTATTTCTTTGTTTATTTTTTTATAAAGATCGAAGATAGAAACTTTTGCATTTTCTTTTTCGTCTTCTAAAGCTAATTCGCTTCTGATTAAATCAAATACTTTTAATCCAGGTATTTCAACTGGGTTTTGCATTGCTAAGTAAATTTTTTCTTTTGCAACTTGATCAGTTGTATAATCATTAGCTAATTTATTATTAATATAATAATTTCCAGAAATTATTTGGGTAGAATAGTGTTTAAAGATAGTTTTAAAAATTGTCGATTTACCATGTCCATTTGGACCAATAATTAACACTGTTTCATTATCGTTTAAAGTAAGGTTAATATCCTTTAAAATGGTAGATGTTTCAATTTTTACAGTTATATTTTCTAGTTTAATCATATAGTTCCTATTATTTTGGTATAATTTTTATTATGTTTTACATAATCATAAATAGATTATATTATATAATTAGAATATTTTATATTAATACGTAATAAAATGAAGGATTAAAATATGACAAAAAAATCAAAGAAAATAATTGTAATTTCAGCATTATCTGCACTTGTTGCTCCAGCTGTAGTTGGAGGAGTAATGCAAGTAGTATCTTGTTCATCTAACAATGATGATTCTAAAGCACCAGACTTATCAACATTAGAAGCAAACGCTAACAAAAAATTTGTTGATATTCCAAACCATACAGATGCAATGACTACACCAGATGTAGTTAAAAAGATTTTATTAGACACAAATGGAAAGAACTTAGTATTAGACCAATTAGCTAATACAATGATTTTCAACTGATACTACAGAATCAATCCTGAATTATCATCAGTACAAGATACATTCAAAACTAAAATTGAACAAGCTGAAAAGAATTATAAAGATGCAATCAAAGGAAAAACTAATTTCGAAATCCAAAGTCAATTCCTAGATCCAAATGGTGGAACAGCTCCATCATATATCTACAAACAAGTTGTGGAAGACTTCAAATCTGATTTCACAAATATGTTATTCCAAAACAATTATTTATGTTTACAAGATACTCCTACAACTTTCAAACCGATTGAACAATCCTCATCATTAAGTATTGATACAATTATGAAACCAGAATATGTTAATGGTGATGGTGGTGTTGGAAACAGAAACAAATTTGTATTCAATGCATCTAAATATGAATCAGGTTCTGAAAACAACATTGCTTTACAAAAAGGTCTTGCTGACTTCATTAATTACATTTTTATGTCTTATGTAAAAGATAACATGCCTATTTTAACTCCATCAATTTTATTTAAAAATGAGGCTAACCCAGATACATCTGGTTTATTCAATAAAGATTTCTTCTCAGAAGTTCCTGCAGAAGGATCTTATAAATTCCAATACTTCAAACCATCTAGTAATGATATGACTGCAATGAATGCATCAACTAGATACAAAATGTTCTTAGATGGTTTAAAACAACCAACTCCAGGAACAACAGGTGCTGCAACTGCAAATAGTAACCATTTTGTTGATAGTAGTCTAAATGGATTAATCAACATTGAAAAACGTTTAACTGAAGATAGTACAACATTCTTAATAACTAACTTATCAGACGCTTTTGACAACTATGTTGCGCCATATAGTTCAATTATTGACTATAAATTCACAAAAACATTTGATAACACATTAAATGATGTTACAGTTGGAGACTTCGACCCTAATTCAATTATGGGTAACTTTCTTACAACAACAGCAAATGCTCCAGGATACTTTAGTTTCCCATACCCAACAACAGATGGTAAAATCTCTGCTTATGGTGGAGATTATGCAAACATCACTGGAATTAGAGATGCAGTAGATATTGGTAATGATTCACCATTCATGATTATTAGAAATGAATTTGGTGTTCACATTATTGGTATTGATAGATATGCTGCAATTAAACAAGCTGCTGGTGGAACATTAAATGCTCAAAACATGAATAAAGTTATTAATGAATTAGCTAATACAATTTTATTCAGACAAGCAGAAGATCAACTATTAGGGACAACACAAGTTGATTTAATGAGTAAACTAAAAACTTATTTTGAAAGTAACTTCTCTCAATTAGTTATTTCATATGCATTACAAGCATCACCTTCAGCTGATAACTTATTTAAAAATAGTTTAATTTTTGATGCATCTATTACCCCGAGTGCTCAAATTTCACAACAATTAAACACTTTAGCATTAGCTGCAATTGATTTAAAACAAGCTGAAAAAGTAGAAAAATTCAAAGCTACTGTTAAAGGTAAAATTTATGACTTACAAAAAACATACAACGATAACTCTAATGAATCAAATTGAAAAAACAATGCATTAGCTGGTGTATTACCTTATCAAAGAAATACAGCTACTGGTGACTTTGATTCATTAATTAAATTAACAACATTATCGAACTTTGCAGATGTAAAACAAAAATACTTAGATGCTGTAAATGCTTACATGCCATCAGTTCAACCTGGAGACAGTAGTTACTTCAGTGGTGATAACAAATTAAAATATACTTCAAGATATGTATATACAAATAGTTTTGTATTAAACTTAGTGTTATGTCAAGATACAATTACAACAGTTGAAAAAGGTGTATTTGATAGAATCGTTGATGATATTAACTTAGAAGTTGGTCCAAAAGATCAAGCTAATAATCCAACATTCTTTGACTTCAATACTAATACAGTTAACAATGCTGCAGCTGATAATACTTTAGCTACATTACCAACTGTATCAGATGGAAGTACTCCTGCTGGATACCAAGCATTAAACCAATGAATTAATGGATATATCAACAGAGCTATTCAACAAGATGTTATTCCTAACTTCCAATTAAAAACAACATCGGCAATTAACCAATATGCAAATGGTGACTGAACAACAGCTAACTTCTTAGCTAATATGCAAACTCAATATAAGAATGCACAAACAGATGCAACTTATGTTGGTGGTGATTTCTTATCAGAAGATGTTAATACTGAATTAAGAAAAACAATTAATGCATTATTCTGATTATTAGATTATGATGTTACAACTGGTACATACTCATTTAATAACTTTATTAAAATCTTAAGAGAGCCATTGCAAAACAACTATTATAAAGTTGGATATTTAGGTTGAACTAATGAATCTAATATTATTGCTGATAGTATTGCTAAAACAGCCACTCCAAGTTACCAATATGGTGTAACTGGTAAAGCAGATGCTGCTACAATTTCTGCCCAACAAGCAAAAGATACTGCATTCAAAAACAATGCATTATTAATCAATAATATTAACTCATATTCATACCAAGGTGCAACTAACCCATATGCTAACTTAGCAAGTTGAGCAACTGAATGTTACTTCGGTAAAAACGATACATATTATTCAATGGCTAAATTATCAAAAACATCAACTGCTGATGCAACTGGATTCTTAGGATTCCAATTACCAAGTTCAAGTTATGTATCAATGGTATTACCAAGTGATTTATATGCATCAAACCAAGAACTATTAACACAAAATATTTCTAACCCAGATCAAAACTTCAAAGGTTTCTTCTATAAATATAATACAGATGGAACTGTAGCTACTGCTAAAACTAATTTCAAAAATGAAATTAATACATATAGTAATGGTGAAATTGAAAACCTTTGTGCAATCTTATTGAACCAAAAATTCAACTTCACAGAAGACCAATTAACTCAATTAAGATATGTTCAAAGTGGTATCGACTACAGTATGACTCAAACTGGAAATGCTTCTTTAACTACTGAAGAAAGAAGAACAAGATTATCTAATTTAATTGATAGTTTGCCAGATAATGTATATGAACAAAAATTAGGTGAATACCTATGAACATCACAACAAAATACTTTCTCAACAACTGTCTTTAGTTCTGATGATAGCGTTGATACAAAACAATACTTAGTTTCTCAATTCAACTTAGCTGATGTAGATGCATTAGTTACTAAAGTTGGTGATGCAGGTAACCAATACCTTGACCCAACTAAATTATTAGGTTTAAACCCTGAAACATTCTTTAAAGCTTTAGTTAAATTAGCTTCAAGTCCTGAAGTATTATCAAGAGCTGAAACTAAAAACAACGACTTCTGATCAGAAACTGATAACCAAGTTACATTATTTAATAAACCATTATTTGGTTCTATTGATGAAGCTTGAATCAAAAACAAAAAAGCATTTGAAAAATAAAAGGGAAACCTTTTATTTTTTGTCTATATAAAGGATTAAAATATGAAAGATAAAATTATTATCAAGGGAGCTAGAGAGAATAATTTAAAGAATATTGATTTAGAAATTCCTAAAAATAAACTAGTTGTGATTACTGGAGTTTCAGGCTCAGGGAAATCTTCATTAGCATTCAAAACTATTTATGCAGAAGGACAAAGAAGATATTTAGAATCATTGTCTAGTTATGCTCGTCAATTCCTTGGAACTAATGATAAACCCGATGTTGATTCTATTGAAGGATTATGTCCAGCAATTGCTATTGATCAAAAATCAACTTCTCAAAACCCAAGATCAACAGTTGGAACAATTACTGAAGTTTATGATTACATGAGATTATTGTTTGCAAGAATCGGGGTTCCTCATTGTATCAATAAACATGGACCAATTCAAACCCAAACAGTCAAACAAATTGTTGATAGTATTATGAGAAATGAAGATTCAAAGAAATTGATTCTATTATCTCCATTAGTACTAAAACAAAAAGGTACTCATTTAGATTTATTAAACAATCTAAGAAAAGAAGGATATCTAAGGGTTAGAATTGATAAAGAAATCTATGAACTAGATGATGAAATAGATTTAGATAAAAACATTGCTCATACAATTGAATTAGTGATTGATAGAATCGTCTTACACCATGACCAACAAACACGTAGTAGAATCAATGATGCAGTGGAATTGAGTTTAAATAAATCTAAAGGTAAAATCATTGTATTAGATCCAGATGATAATTCTGAAACATTTTACAATGAAGCTTTTGCATGTAATGAATGTGGATTTAGTATCAAAGAACTTGAACCTAGATTGTTTTCATTTAACTCTCCATTAGGAGCTTGTGAACATTGTAAAGGTTTAGGGTTTGTGCATGAACCTGATGAAGCTAAAATGATTCCAGAACCTGAATTAAGTATTAATCAAGGAGGAATTGATTTCTTTAAAAATAAGATTGAAAGTAATAACCTTGATTGACAAAGATTTAAAAGCTTATTAGCTCATTATAAAATTGATTGTGATAAACCAATTAATCAATTATCTAAAAGAGAATTAGATTTAATTCTATATGGTTCAGATGAACCTATAAGCATTGTAATGGTTTCTAATAACAATAGAAAATATGAACAACAAGAATATATTGAAGGTGTTTTAGACTTAGTTAAAAGAAGACACCAAGAAACAACTTCTGAGATGGCTAGAGAATTTTATTCTAAATACATGTCAGAGAAAAAGTGTAAAGCATGTAATGGGAAAAGATTAAACAAAGCAGCATTACATGTATTGATTAATCATAAAAATATTATTGATTTAACTGAGATGGATATTAATCAGTTAATTGAATTCTTTTTATCGTTGGAATTAAATGATCAAGAAAAGCAAATCACTAATCTTTTGTTAAAAGAGATTGTTAACCGTTTAACATTCTTAAGTAATGTGGGATTAGAGTATTTATCATTGTCTAGAACTGCAAATACACTATCAGGTGGTGAGTCTCAAAGAATTAGACTTGCTTCTCAATTAGGTTCTAATTTAACTGGAGTATTATATGTATTAGATGAACCATCAATTGGTTTACATCAAAAAGATAATGCTAAGTTAATTGAAACCTTAAAACAAATGAGAGACTTAGGTAATAGTTTAGTGGTAGTTGAACATGACTTAGAAACTATTGAGAATGCAGACTACATAGTTGATATTGGTCCAGGAGCTGGAATCAATGGTGGATATGTAACTGCATGTGGAACATATGATGAATTACTAAAGAATCCGAATTCATTAACAGCTAAATATTTAAATGGAGAAAAAACAATTGAAATTCCATCTAAACCCAATAAAGCTAATGGTAACAAAATTGTTTTAAAAAACGCTACAGGAAATAATTTAAAGAATGTTACTTTAACCATTCCATTAGGTCAATTTATTGCAGTGACTGGAGTTTCAGGATCAGGTAAATCAACATTGATTTTACAAACCTTAGCCAAAGCAATTCAAAAAACCAATTTCAATCCATTTGAAAAACCATTACCATATAAAGAAATTACAGGTTGCCACCATGTTGATAAATTAGTACAAGTAACCCAAGATCCAATTGGTAGAACTCCTAGAAGTAACCCAGCAACATATGTTGGTGTCTTTGATGAAATTAGAGACTTATTTGCTAACTTAAAAGAATCCAAAGAAAAAGGATTTACTAAGTCTAGATTCTCATTTAATATCAAAGGTGGTAGATGTGAAAAGTGTCAAGGAGATGGAGAAATCAAAATTGATATGCACTTCTTACCAAGTATTTATATTAAGTGTGATGAATGTAACGGACACAAATATAATGAAGAAACATTAAGTGTAAGGTTTAAAAATAAAACCATCTATGATGTGTTAAAATTGAGTATAGAAGAAGCTTTAGAATTCTTTATTAATTTCCCATCCATTCATAGAAAACTACAACTATTAGTTGATGTTGGTTTAGGATATTTAGAATTAGGAACTTCTTCTACAGAATTATCTGGTGGTGAAGCCCAAAGAATTAAGTTAGCGAAGTTCTTACAAAAAAGACCAACAGGTAAAACGATGTATATCTTAGATGAACCAACAACTGGTCTTCATATTGATGATATTGCTAAACTAATCAAAATCTTACAAAAGATTGTAAGCAATGGTGATACAGTGATTGTCATTGAACACAACCTTGATATGATTAAAGTAGCTGATCACATTATTGATATTGGACCTAATGGAGGAATCCATGGAGGGCAAATTGTAGCTAGTGGTTCAATCCATGATATCATTGAATCTAAGAACTCATATACTGGAGTTTATTTAAAGGAAATGTTAGCTAAAAAATAAAATTTAGTGTTAAGGGAGAATAACATGAAAGTTTATATGAATTTTTTGCTTAAATCTGTATTTAAAAAGAAGAGTGTTTATATTTCATCATTCTTAGTTTACTTTGTAATGATTTTACAGATTTATTTAATGCCAACTGTTTTGAAATTGCCAATTAGAACAGTATCATCCAGCTTCTTATCATACTTGTTTATTATTATTGTATTAATTATTCAAGTAGCGATTCTGACCTCCCAGATATTCCGGGCTGGGATTGATGATGGGACAGAAATATTGATTGTGTCCAAACCAATCTCTCGGGTAAAAATAGTTTGATCTAAATTAATTGTTTTTTTAACTTGTGTATTAATTTCATCAACTATTTCAATGATTATTCCTGCATTCTTGTTTGCAATGGAATATGGTACTCCTAATCCATTCCCATATTGTATGGGGTTATTTTGCTTAAGTTTGATTATTTCATTGTTCTTTGGTGCAGTTACAATTCTTGCATGTTTAACAATGAAAAAAACTGGAGCATCACTAACAGCAGTTGGTGTTGGATGTGGACTATCAGTATTAACAATGATTAATGCAACAGTATATACTGGTCCTGGGGTTTATACATCCCAAGAAAATAACTTTAGCATCTGAACCATTAATGTTGAAACTAAAGACCCAGAGAAACTATCAACAATAGCAACTTTAAGACATTTAGGTAAATACATTGAAGGTTCAAAGATTAATGATTTATTAGAATACTATAAAGTTAAAAATCCAGCAGATGTAGTACCTGCAATTTATGATACTGCTTTGAATCATTCGATGGCTAAAAAAGTGTTTTATTATGACCCAGTTTTACAATGATTACAATTAATCAATTTGGCTAACTTCTATCAATCTAAAACTAATTCAAGTTTAGAACAATTATCTCCATCAGCAATCTTTTCTCAAACAACGATTTCAAATGCTTATTTGAAATTCAAAACAATTTCAGCAGAAGAAAGAGCTTCATGATCTAGAATTAAATTAATTACATCAGCACCTGAATTACCGTCAGTTAATTTAGTTCCTTATAATTATGAATATTTCAAATTAAACTTTCCTGAAAACTCATTTGTCTTACCACAACCAAAAACAATGCCTTTCTTGGTAATTCCAAATATTACATATGATCCAATTAATCAAGTAATTACAAAAGAATTATCTTACAACGTTTATAATCTTGAAACAATGAAGAAAGATGAAGTTGTTAGACAAGCAGCAATCAATAAAATTTTAAGTTTTATTCAAATGTTTAATGACTATAAAACTAAATTTAGTCAATATAGTTCAATGGTCGCAAACTTTAAACCATATACATTCCTAATTAACTATTATTGAGCTGCATTAAATATTGCATTAGAAAACATGTATAATCCAGTTACAGAACCAGCTGAAAATCCAACACCAACAGTAGTGGATGTATATTTTGATAATTCAACAATGCCTGTTTATGTACCTTATCAATTCATTAAAACAAAAGTGGTTCCAGGAATTCAAGAATTATTGAAACAAGAAATTGATAACCTTCCAGAAATTAATCTAGAAGAAAAACTTAATGTAGAAAATCCATTATCTCCATTAAAAGAATCTGAAAACTATTTTGATTCAGAAAATAGAGATGTAACATTCTTATTAATGTCTACTTGTTTAAGTTCATTTAAAACTGTCCAAGATGTATTATTGGATTCACTAAAGAAACCATTTCCAGTTGATCCAGCTAATCCAGATGCTGTAGTTCCTAATGAATATAATGAAGTATCATCTCCAGAAGACATTGCTAAATTATCATTCTTCCAATCTTCTCCAATCTATTCATGAATGTTAATGTCTAACCTTACAACAATGAATAAAATCTTGCATCAATCACAACAACCTAATAATGCAACGAATGATATCATCATTCAAAACATTGTAGATAAATACAGAACAGATTTCATTAATACTCCAAAAGCAATTATTAATGAAGAAGCATTAGCAACTGCAACTATTCCTGAAGTTAATTTTGCATTAGATTTAGGTTTCTTCTTATCAGGTTGAATTATCTTATCACTATTAGCTTTATTTGGTTCTTCACTAATATATTTAAAGAAGGACTTTAAATAAGATGAAACAAACAAATAAAAACACTAATAAAACTCCATTTAAAGAAAACTTTAAAAAGTGATATGATTACTATTTTAAAAGAAAGAAACCTATTCTAGATAATCCGAACCTAGATAAAGATGCAGTATTAGAAGTTGTTAATTTATCTAAGAAATATAGCTATAAAGGTAGATACATTATTAACAACTTAAACTTCAAGGTTTTAAAAGGACAGTTCCATGCTTTCATTGGAGGTAATGGTGCTGGTAAAACTACTACAATGAAATCATTAGTAGGAGCTTATACTAAGTTTGATGGAGATGTATATCTATCTGGAATTAGTAATAGATTAGCTGCTTCTAAGAAAAAGATTGGATATATTCCAGAGATTGCAAGATTCCCAGAAGGATTATCAACCTTTGATTATTTGTTTATTATGGCTTCATTATCAGGTGTTGATAAAGAAACTGCAACAAAATACATTAATGATAAATTAACTGAATTTAATATGATTAAACTAGCAAAGAAATCACCAAACGATTTCTCATCTGGTCAAAAGAAAAAAATCTTATTAATTCAAGCTTTAGTGCATGATCCTGAATTATTAATTATGGATGAACCAGCTGCAAACCTTGATCCAATTGCAAGAGATGAATTCTTTAAATTATTAAAGCAATTGCAACACCAAGGTAAAGCGATATTTATCAGTAGTCATATTTTATCTGAACTAGATAAGTTTGCAGATTCTGCAACTGTATTAGATGGAGGTAAAATCGTGTTTACTGGAGAAATCAATAAACATGATAACCTTTATTTATTAGAAGTAAATATGAAATCAGAGTTATTAGAATTATTGAATTCTAAATCCATTGAATACTATTACAATGAGTTCAATGAATTAATTGTAACCACAACTGATATTGAATTCTTAAAAAGTTTATTATTAAAGAATATTATTACAGGATATCATTCTTATAAAAAGACTTTACAAGAAATCTATAATGAGAATGTAATCAAAGGTTCAATTGAAACAGCAAAAGAAAACTAGACCTAAGTTAGGATAACCTAATTTAGGGGTGTTTAAGAAATTTTGTGGGGAACCACAATAATAAAACAATTCTAACAAATT
>JAHHTF010000013.1 GCA_020024775.1 Ureaplasma sp.
TGAATACAAGAAAAAGGTTTTAAATATTTAGTCCAGTGATAGGGGATATGTCTAAGGTTATCTTGAGTTGTTTTTTATTATTAGTTAACTGTGATAGAAGTTTTGAAATAAGTTTTTGGAACTAAATAATATTTACCTTTATAAAAACCAACTTCTAATTGTGAGTTAGGATCATTTAAACTAACTGAATCATATCCATTAGGTAAATTAAGTTCGATTCCTAATTTACTTCCTTTTGTTCCTTGCACAGTTTCAGCAGCTGCTCATCCACCTCAGTTATTATAAGATGAAACTGATAAACCAGGATTAATTTGTTTTAATAACTTATTGATTCTAGTTGTCATTGGATCATTCATTAATGTATTAAGATCAAATTTTGTTGAATCGATTTTAGCTGCTGCGTTTTTTAATTCATTTCAAATACTATTTAATACACTAGTTTTGTTTTCAATAATTACTTGTTTTGGTAATGCTGTTGCAATGTTATTCATAATAATTGAATATGTTCCCATATAAGTGTTTGCATAAGCATAATCATTCTTATCAACTGTTAAGATTAAATCACTAGTTTGTTCTTGAGTTGGGTCTGCAAATTGCATTTGGATGTTAGGTGAAAATAAGATGTTTCCAGTTTTAGGATCTGCAAAGAAACTATTCTTACCACCTCATACACCAAAGTTAAAAGCAATTTGAACACTACTAGATTTCTTGTTAATAATATCTTGAATTTTTGTTTTGATGTTATCATTAAAGATTTGTACAATTTCACTTGAGTTCTTAGTTGTAATTAGTTTTGAAACACTATTGAAGATATCTGATAATTGTTTTGATTCAGCTGCAGTAAAATGAATATTAGCGGTTGGAATTGCTTTTAATAATCATGTTTTTTGTAATTCATCAGTAGGTGAGAAATAGTAAGTGTTTTGGTATCTACTACTGTGGATCTCAAATTGTTTATCATCTTCAAAAACAAATGGTTCTGAACCTTCTGCTGCATAAATGCATGTAGAACAATTTTCAAATTCTTTACTTACTGATTCATCAAATCCTTTTGGATTAACAATCATTTTATCAAACACTAAATTATTAATTCCATTGTCTTTAAGAATTTGAGTAACACCTTTAGCTGCATTGTTAAAGAACTCAGATTTTGATGCACTACTTATTGATGTTCCTTCATTATATTGAGCTTTAGTCATCTTTCCAATAACTTCAGTTTTCATATATTCATTAATCTTATCACTAATTGCTTTTGTAATAACAATCGCTGCTGGAACCTCTTCTCAAGTTCCATTTTCTTGGGTAGCAGTTGAATCAAAGATAACAGCTAATTTTGAATGTAAATAATCAATGTTGTTTAATTCTAAGTCAGGCGAGACTAAATCATTAATCAATACACTTCCATCTGTGAAAACATATGTTGAAACTGATTTATCTTTAATGGTTGTATCAGTTGATGGTTTAGCAGTTAATGAAACCTTGATTTGATTAATTGGTTGATTATTTAATAGAGTTTTATAGTCATTACATGACTTTAAATCTGAAACAAATGATTGAAATGATTTATTATAAATTTTTTCACATAAACCATTATTTGCATCTAATGTATATGATAATGTAATTGCTAAGTTATTTTGATTAGCATTTGTTTGAATTAATTCAGGTTTAACACCTAGTTTAGTTACAACTGCATTCTTAAACACTGAACACATAATATTCTTTGCATTACTTAAATCATTATTTGCTTCAGTAATATTGTTATAGTTTTTGCAAAGCATTGCATGTGATTGTACCTTTGGATTATATACATTATATGGTTGGTTTACAAACCTAAAGAAGTTACTACTATAATTTGCAATTGTTTCTTTACTACTAGAACTACTACTTGAACTTGATGAACCACAAGATGTTGATGTTAATGCAATAGTTGTTGGAACTATAGCTAATGCAATCGTTCCAACTACACCCATAATTATTTTTGATTTTAATTTCATTAAATATATCCTTTTTCATTTAAAATATTTAAACAAATATTTTTAAATACACATTCATTATACCATAAACAATATGATTAGATTTTTCATCTCCAATTAATCGTCAAGATGTCATGAAAAAACCTGTAGAAATCAATCCACAGGTTTTAATAATATCTTTTATTTTAATTTAATTCATTTGTGTGAATCAGTATCGAAAGTAATGATGTTACCATATGATAAATCAGGTAGTTCTGATTTTGCTACAAACACTTGGTCTTCTTCATCTAAACCTTCACATACATATTCATCTTCTAATACATCACTAATAACAAATCTATTATTCATAATAAATCCTTACATTAATAATTAATTATATTAGTATTGTTTTTTAACGAAGTCGTCAGCTAATGCAATTACTTCTTCTGATGTTAATAAACCAGTACCAGCAGGAATTAATTTTCCTAAAATAACGTTTTCTTTTAAACCTAATAGTTTATCAACTTGACCTTTAGTTGCAGCATCAGTTAATACTTTTTTAGTATCTTGGAAAGATGCAGCTGATAAATAAGATCCAGATTTAGCAGGAGCTTGTTCAAGACCAAAGATAGTTGGAATCATGATTGGTGGAATTTTGTTTTCTGCAATCAATTCTTGCGAAATTCTTTTTAGTTTATTAACTGGAATAATTTGACCAACGAAGTATTCAGAGTCTCCTGAACTTACAATCGCACCTTTGTTAGTTAATTGGTTGATAATAACTTCGATATATTTATCTGAAATTTCGATCCCTTGAACTCTATATACTTTTTGAACTTCTTTAATTAAGTATTGTCTAACTTCTTCAAGACCTGCAACTTTTAATAGTTCAGTAATTTCAATTGAACCTTCTGAAATCTTACTACCAGCTTTAATGATATCTCCTTCTTTAACACGAATTCTATCTTTTGTTGATAGTTTATATTGAATAGCTTCTTTTTCATTTTTCACTGTTACAATGATTTCATCTAATAAAGTTTCAACTTTAGTTACAGTCCCAGGAATTTGTGAGATCTTAGCTTTTTCTCATGGTTTTGGTGTAGTGAATTCAAATAATTGTTTTAAACGTTCAAACCCTTGAGTAATGTTAGATTCACCAGAAACCCCTCCAGTATGGAAAGTACGCATTGTTAATTGTGTACCAGGTTCCCCAATTGATTGGGCTGCAATTACCCCAATTGCTGTTCCTTCTTTAATGATTTCTTGTGTAGATAAGTCAATACCGAAACATTTCTTACAGATACCGTATTCATTGTTACAGTGTAATGGTGAACGAACAGTCACTGATTCGATTTTAGCTTCAGTAATTTTCTTAGCTAATTCTGGAGTAATTAATTCATCTGCTGCTACAATGATTTGTTTAGTTTCAGGATGAACAATATCATATGAATTGAATCTTCCAACAATTCTGTCTTCTAATGATTCAATTACTCTATTGTTCTTAGTATCAATAATATCTGATACTCTGATACCACTAGTTGCACCACAGTCTTCACCTTTAATGATAACTTCTTGTGTAGCATCAACTAATTTTCTAGTCATATAACCTGACTTAGAAGTTTTCATTGCAGTATCGGTTAAACCCTTTCTAGCCCCATATGTTGAGTTGAAGTATTCAGAAATTGTTAAACCTTCAGCAAATGAGTGTTTAATTGGAATTTCAATTGTATCTCTAATAACTTTAGATTTTGATTTTTGATCATAGTTATAAGATTTAGACATTAACCCTCTCATCCCTGCTAATTGAGCAAAGTTTGAGATGTTACCACGGGCACCTGAGTTAGCCATCACAACAATAGAGTTGTTTTTGTAATCTTCTGATTTAACGATTACTTCGATATCTTTTGTAACCTTGTCTTTTACTTTAGTTCAAAGTTCAACAACTTTTGTATATCTTTCATCATCAGATAATAATCCCATTTCAGCATATTCTTGTAATTCTTCTACCTCTTTATCAGCTGATTTAAAGTATTCATATTTTTCTGAATATCCTGGGATATCAAAGAATGAAATTGAAGTAGCTGAAATTGTTGAATATTTGAAACCTAATTGTTTCATGTTATCGAGTGCTTTAGGTACTGTAATTTTATCTTCATGATATTTTAAATATAAAGTATCAATGATTTGACTTAAAGCTTTTTTGTTGAAAGGAGCAACATTAGATCTTTCTTCAATCGCTTTTCTGTAATCATTACCATATTCAATAATATCTTTAGTATCTAATTCGAAACTTGAATTTTCATATCTATTTAAATATTCAAAGTCTTCTGGCATCTTACTGTTGAAAATAATTTTTCCAGGTGTTGTAATTAAGATACCTTCTTTTTTGAAGTGTTTGTGAGGGAATGCACTTGTTTTAATTCCAATTACTGAATGTAAGTGAACTGCTTTGTTTAATAATGCTAATTCTACTTCATCAGTTGAATTAAAGATGATTCCTGTTCCCACTTGGTTTTTGTTTTCTTTAGTTAAATAATAGTTACCTAAAACGATATCTTGTGTTGGCGTAACAATTGGTTTACCATCTTTAGGTCCTAAAATATGTCAAGAAGCTAACATGATTGATTTAGCTTCAGCAATTGCTTCTTTTGATAATGGTACGTGAACAGCCATTTGGTCCCCATCGAAGTCGGCGTTGAACGCTGTTGTAACTAATGGGTGTAATCTAATTGCTTTTCCATCAACCATTTTAACTTTGAAAGCTTGAATCCCTAAACGGTGAAGAGTAGGAGCACGGTTTAATAATACTGGTCTATCTTTAATAACTCTTTCAACGATTGGTCAGATTTCATCAGATTGTTTGATAATCATGTTTTCTGCACCACGGATAGATGATGCAATTGGTTGTTTATCTGCCCCGTATTCATCTTTTTTAGAGATTAACTCATTAATAATAAATGGTTTAAATAATTTTAGGATCATAATAGCTGGAATCCCAACTTCATAAATCTTTAATTCAGGTCCAATAACAATAACACTACGTCCTGAGTAGTCAACCCTTTTACCTAATAAGTTTTGACGGAATAAACCTTGTTTACCTTTTAAGTGTTCACTTAAAGATTTAAGTTCTCTTCTGTCTCTACCAATTACTGGTTTTCTTCTTGATTTGTTATCAAATAAAGAGTCAACAGATTCTTGTAATAATCTACATTCATTGATTACTACTGCAGCTGGTGCAAAAGAATCTTTTAATTTATTTAAACGATCATTTCTAATAATGATTTTACGGTAGAAACCGTTAATATCACTAGTTGTAAATCTACCACCATCTAATTGGATGATAGGTCTTGTATCAGGTGGAGTAACTGGAATTACATCCATTACCATTCATTCTGGTTTGTTACCTGATTTTTTAATTCATCTCATTACTTCAAGACGTCTTAAACTTTTTTTAGTTTCTGGGTCTTGTGGATTATCAGAAGCTGCTAATTGGTTGTTGATTGTTTCGATTTCAGCATCAACATCAATCTTTTGTAATAATTCTTTAATTGCAGCTGCACCAATTCCGAATTTGATTCCAGTATATTTTCTAATGAATTCAAATACTTCAGAAGATGAGAAAGGTAATCCTTTTGTTGATAAGTGAGAATCGTATGTAAGTGCTCTTGAATAATCAGGATTTTTACGACCACCTTTAACTGGGTCTTTCTTGATCATTTCAGCAATATCTCTAATTACTCTACGTAATTTGTTACGAGTTTTAACAGAGTTTTTTGGATTTTGTAAATCAACAATTTCTTTTAATTCGAAAAGTTTTTTACCTTCGTATGTATAGTTACCTTCATCTAAGATAATATAGTTAACAAAGTAAACTACTTGTTCTACTTCTTTAAATGAAATATTTAATAATAAAGAAATTTTAGATGGGTTAGGTAATTCTTTAGTCATTCAAATGTGAGCAATTGGAGCAGCTAATTCAATGTGCCCCATTCTTTCACGACGCACGATTGATTCAGTAATATCAACCCCACATCTTTCACATTTACGACCTTTATATTTAACCTTTTTATATCTACCACAACTACATTCATAATCTTTGATTGGCCCAAAGATGGCTTCATCAAATAAACCACTAGTTTCTGGTTTTAATGTTTTGTAGTTGATTGTTTCTGGTTTAGTTACTTCACCATAAGATCATTCTCTAATTCTTTCAGGAGAAGCTATACCTATTTTTAAACTATCAATTTTATGATTCATAATATATTCTCCTTTAATTAAATTTCGTATGCTTCATCACTAGCATCTTCTCTATCCATGCTAGATGAACTGTTTTCCATTGCTTCAAGTTCATTGTTGATAGCATCTGATTCATTTTTAATGTAATTGTTCATATCAACCATTGTTCCATCTGGTTGTTTAACTTCTAGATATAAACCAAGACCTTGGATTTTTTTAGTTAATAATTTAAATGATTCTGGTGTTGTACCATCTGGTAAATCATAACCTTTAACAATTGCATTATAAGTCATGTTTCTACCTCTAACGTCATCAGATTTGATAGTAAGGATTTCATGTAAGTTGTAAGCAGCACCATATGCTTCAAGGGCTCAAACTTCCATTTCCCCAAATCTTTGTCCACCATTTTGTGATTTACCACCAAGTGGTTGTTGTGTAATTTTTGAGTAAGGTCCAATTGAACGAGCATGGATCTTGTCATCAACCATGTGGTCTAGTTTTAACATGTACATTACCCCAACAGCAATATCTCCATCGAAGTAATCTCCAGTTCTTCCATCACGTAGTTTGAACTTACCATGAGTTTCTAATGGGTTGATACCAGCTTCATTCATGATATCAATTAGTTCATTATTTTGAACCCCTTCGAATACTGGTGTTGATACTTTATATCCGATGTCATCGAATTTCATACCAACTCTGTTTAATGCAATGATTAAGTCATTGTTTTTAACTGTTTTAACTAATTCATCAAAACTAGATGCTTTAGTTTCATCAATTAATTGTTTAATATGTTTTTGCAAGTTAATAGCAATATGTTCATGTAAACCATATCTAGATTGGATTTCACTAATAGGTTTCTTTTCATATACTAATCTTAATAATTCTTTTTTACCTAATTCTAATGTAGATAAACCTAAGTGTAATTCAAGAATTTGTCCAATGTTCATACGAGATGGAACCCCTAGTGGGTTAAGCATTACATCCAATGGTGTACCATCATCTAAGAAAGGCATATCTGATAGTGGAACGATTTTAGAAACAATCCCTTTGTTACCATGACGTCCAGCCATCTTATCCCCAACTTGGATTTTTCTTTTTTGAGCAATATAAACTTTAACAACTTCAATTACATCATCTCCTAAATCAGAGTCTAATGTATCTGAGTTTTTTAAACGTTGAACATCAATAACAATCCCTTCACCACCGTGTGGTACTTTTAATGATGAGTCTTTTAGTGATTTTGTTTTTTCACCAAAGATTGTGTAAAGAAGTTTTTCTTCAGGTGGTAAGTCAACTTGTCCTCTTGGTGTTACTTTACCAACTAACACATCTCCTTCTTTAACTTCAGCACCGATCATGATAATACCATCTTCATTAAGGTATTTTTTAGCAGCATCAGAAACGTTTGGAATATCTCTTGAAATTTCTTCATCACCGTTTTTAGTTTGTAAACATTGAATCTTGTATTCATCAATGTGAATAGAAGTATATACATCTTCGTTTACTAATCTTTCAGAAAGAATAATAGCATCTTCGAAGTTGTAACCATTTCAAGTACTAAAACCAACAAGTACGTTTCTTCCTAATGATAATTCACCATTTTCCATTGCTGGACCATTAGCTAAGAAATCACCTTTTTTAACTTCTTGGTTTAATAATACAATTGGTGATTGGTTGTTACAAGTGTTTTGGTTTGATTTGTTGTATTTGATTAATTCATATTCTTTATCAGTTCCATCTTTTCCTTCAACAACAACTTTATATCCATCAACTTGTTTAACTTTACCATCGATTTCAGAAATGATTGCAGTCCCTGAGTCATGAGCAATTTTATATTCAGATCCAGTTCCTACTCAAGGAGCTTTTGGATTAATTAATGGAACAGCTTGACGTTGCATGTTTGAACCCATTAAAGCACGGTTCGCATCATCGTTTTCTAAGAACGGAATTAAACTAGCAGCAACTGATACTACTTGTTTAGGAACAACATCAATGAAATCAATTTCTTCAGGTTTGAATAATTGAGTAGTTCCTTTGAATCTACAAACAACATTGTCTTCTATAATATTGTTTTTATCATCTAATGCAATGTTTGCTTCTGCAATTACATATTCATCATCTTGTAATGAAGTGAATCAAACAATTTCATCAGTTACTTTTTTATCTTTTACTTTTCTATATGGAGTTTCAATGAATCCATTGTCATCAACTCTAGCATAAGAAGCTAGTGACATGATTAACCCAATGTTCATCCCTTCAGGAGTTTCAATCGGACAAATTCTACCATAGTGTGAGTTGTGAACGTCACGGATATCTAGGTTAGGGTCTTCTCTTGAAATCCCTCCTGGACCCATCGCAGAAATTCTACGTTTGTTAGTTAATTCAGATAATGGGTTTTGTTGGTCAATGAATTGGATTAATTGGTATGAGTTGAAGAAATCTTTTAAAGTGATTTGGAATTGTTTAGTATTTACAATTGATTTAATTGTTAATTCTTTTGTTGTTAATGCAAGTACTTCTTCATCTTTTGAAGCTTTGCTAATATTGATATCACCATCAGCAATTGATAATTTTTCAATGATTGATTTTTCAATCTTCACCATTGCAGCTGATAGTTTGTTTTTTAATTGTTCATGAAGCAATTTTAAACGTTTGTTTCCTAAATGATCAATGTCATCAAAGGAACCAATTTCTTTTGATAAGTTGTAAGCATATGAAATTGAAGCTAGGATATCAACAATGTTTAATGTTGTCCCAACTGTATTTCTTGAACCAATGATAGTCATTGTTTTAGTTTCATCACCATAGTATAAGTGAGCTCTTTCAAAAACTACACTTTTAGAAACATTTGGTTGAGGTGTTTTAAATGACATGAATGGGTTTTCAATTTTAACTTCTTTAATAGTTGAAATATTAGAGTCTTTTGAATGTTGTTTAATTAACTCAGTTGTAGTTTTAGTTAATAAACTACCTTTTTCAGCAATAACATTTCCTTTGCTATCTTTAATATCTTCAGCTAATACGTTGTTGTATAGTCTTTCTGATAAACGAAGCTTTCTGTCAATTTTATATCTACCAGCACTTGATAAGTCATAGAATCTTTCAGTGAATAGATATAACATGAATAACCCTTGGTAACAGAAGTGTTCTTCTTCGATTGAAATATCCAATGATTTAGGAGAGAAACCTAAATCTAAACAGATATCTTTAGCAGCTTTTTCTGTAATAATCTTTCATAAAAGAGCTTCTTTTTTCTTAAGTAGTTCTTTATCTTCTGGATTACTTGAAAGTTTTTCATTTAAAACCAAAGCTTCAGTAATTAATCTTCTTAGTTTTAAATCAATTGGGTTTCCTTTGTGAACAATATCTTCTAAAGAATAACCTTGTTGGTATTCTTTTTCAATTTCTGAAGTAATGTTTTTGATATCTAAATCATCTAAAATTCTGTTAGTGTTGTATTCGTCATGTTCTAAAGTATCAACTACGAATTCATTATCTTTGCCATAGATATCTAAAATGTTTTGATTAGATAACCCATAAGCTTTTAAGAATGTAGTTGCTCTAACGAATGGTGCACTTTCAGAGTTTAGACTTCTTAAATAGAAACCAATTCCTTTTTGGTCTGTGTGGTTAATAACCATCATTGTTCCCTTGTATGGTAAAATTTCACAAACTCCATTTTCGATTGTTTTCTTTCTGTTGTTGTTTAATTTAATTTGAGATTTAAATAAAACATACATCCCAGGAGATCTTAAAATTTGTGTAATTACAAACTTTTCAATTCCGTTGATGATAAATGTCCCTTTATCACACATTAATGGGATGTTACCGAAGAAAATTCCTTCAGTGGGTTTTTGTCCTTTTTTCGCTGCAGTCTTTTTAGTTTGTTTAACTTCTCCAGTTTCGTTGTTAACTAGTTCTAAGTCAACATACAATGGAACATCATAAGTACTAGATTCGTATTTACATCTAGGAATACTTGATCTGATGTCTCCAAAAGTCATTTTCTTGAAGTTTAAAGTATATTTCCCTTTTGGTGAATTAATTGGGAAACTTGCTTTAATTAAACTTTCAAGTTCAGTGTCCATAAAAGTCTTAAAAGAGTTTTTTTGGATTTCAAGCAAGTTGGGCATATCTAGACTATTCTTTGTCTTAGAATAATCACGACGCACAACTTTGTCACTAAATTTATGATCGAAGAATTTATTGTCTTTCATATTGCTCCTTTTGAAATTTCTTCATATATTATTTAACCTAATAAATAAAATAACCTATAAATTTTATAATATTTTTTTTATTTTTTGAAAAAACTTGTATTTTTCTTATAAAAAAGTGATAATAAAATCCAAAAAATTTTAGTTTTTTGTTTTTGTTTATAAAATATATAAAAATATATTTTTATGAATGGAGTTATCTAAATATGTTCAAAGTTTTAAATGATCAACCTTTAATTAAGGATAAATTAACTAAACTGAGACAGAAAGAATCTGATACATTAACTTTCAGATACAACCTAGCTGAATTAGCACAATTAATGTTCTACGAAGCAACAAGAAACTTATCAGTTACTGAATTTACAATTGATACACCGGTTGTTGATAATGTAAAAAATGGTGGATTCAAAATCTCTGACCCGCTATTATTAGTTGCAATCCTTAGAGCAGGGTTAGGAATGACTGATGCTATCAAGGATTTAATCCCTGATTGTAGTATTGGTCATATTGGAATGTTCCGTAATGAAGAAACATTAGAACCTCAACAATACTACTATAAAATGCCTAACAACATTTCAGAATCTACAGTATTTGTTTGTGACCCAATGTTAGCAACTGCAGGAAGTGCTATTAGTGCAATTGATTTAATCAAAAAAGAAAACCCTAAAAAAATCATTTTCTTAGGAATTCTTGGAGCACAACAAGGATTGGATGCAATCCAAAAAGCTCATCCAGATGTAGATGTATATCTAGCTGGATTAGATGAAAAATTAAACGAAAACGGTTACATTGTACCAGGACTTGGTGACGCTGGTGACAGAATTTTCGGAACAATACACAACAAATAATGGTATTAACACTACAGTTGCTTTTAACCAAAAACTTAGAAAAACTCAAAAAAGAACTTTAACTTTTTCTTTGTTATGAAGTGCATTAGGCTTTATCGCTGTTGCACTATTGACATTCGGTTATGTTTATGTATTTAAAAAGTATTTCTATGAAATCTTTTATTATCACTATAACACTTATACAATTGTTTCATCAGTTGTAACCATTGTATTATTTGTGATTGGAATAATACTAGATATGAAAGTTAGAACTAACTTGTTAAATGCAAGTTGGGGCTTAATTATTAGTGTTTGGTTTATTTATGTTTTATTGTATACAGGAATGTTAGCTCCTTTAATTACATTGATTGATGATCCTTATGTAATTGCAATAGGAGTAGGAATTACAGGAGCATCATTATTACTTTGTACATTAATTTCATTATTCTGAATGAATGATAAAGCAGCATACACAATTAATAAGATTATTACAATATTGTTTATTGTGATTATGTTAATGCAATTGATCTTCATTATTCCATTTGCATTATTATATGCATACCAAACATGGCAAATAATTTATTCAGTTGTATTTAGTGTGGTTTCATTCTTAATGTTATTGCAAAACATGTTTTCAATATCAAGAACTGCAAGTTTCGTTGATACAGAAGATAATGCAACTATTACAAAATTAAGTTTCTACTTCGGCTACATAATTATGTGTAGTGTAGTAAGATTATTCATTATTTTATTGAATTTATTATTAGTTACGAGAAGATAAAAAGCACAAAATTAGGACCTTTATACATATGTATGAGGGTTCTTTTTTAATTTTGGATAAAAAATATTAAATTTTGTATTACATAGTAATACACTTTTTTTCTTTGTAAAAAAATAATTAAATTAGTAAATAATTGTTATAATTTAAAGTGCAAAGTGGGAGAAAGTGGGACAACATGTTATTACTAGGGACATACGAACATTCATTAGATGCTAAAAACAGACTCACTTTGCCTTCTAAATTAGTGAGTAAATTACCCGACAACATTGTTGTTAGCTACGGAGTCGATGGTTGCATCGAACTTAGAACTCAAGAGGAGTTCAGTAATTATTGTTCAACATTATTAGATCTTGGAGCCTTTGATCAAAAAGCTAGATCAATCCAAAGATTTATTAATTCGAACTCATTTGAACTAACTATTGATAATTCTAATAGAGTATTACTTCCAAATATTTTATTAGAATTAGCACACATTACTAAGGAAGTAACAGTAATTGGTGTTAGCAATAAAGTTGAAATTTGAGATCAAGAAACATACAAACTTAAATTTGAACAAACAATTCCTGAACTTGCTTTACTTATGGAAGAAATAGGAAAAAATGGAAAGCAATAATCATATATCTGTATTGCTACATGAAGCAGTTGAAGCTTTAGATATTAAACCTGATGGAATATATGTTGATGGAACCCTTGGCAGAGGGGGACATTCTCAGCTTATTTTAGATAAGTTGAATGAACATGGAAGATTAATCAGTATCGACCAAGATATCCAAGCCATTCAGTACTGTACCAACAATTTCAAAAATGATTCTAGAATTAGGATAATTAAAAACAATTTTTCTAATATAGACAAAATCCTTAATGATCTAAAAATCGATCATGTTGATGGTATTCTACTTGACCTTGGTGTTTCAAGTCCACAGATTGATAATCCTGAAAGAGGGTTTAGTTTTAAACAAAACTGTGCATTAGATATGCGGATGGATTTAGATAATGCTCTAACAGCTGAATACATTATCAATAATTATTCTTTTCAACAATTATCTTATATTTTTAAAGTTTATGCAGATGAGCATAATCCTAGTCGATTAGTGAATGCGATTCTGAAAGAACGTACTAAACACCCTATAAAAACATCATTTGAACTTAATGCGATACTAAAAACAGTATTGCCTAAAAAAGAAATTTATACTAATCACAATTTTAGTAATAAATATTTTCAAGCACTTCGAATTGCTGTCAATGATGAAATTAATGCACTTGAACAATTCCTAGCTAGATCTGTTCAGTTTCTTAATAAAGATGGTCGTTTATGCATCATCACATTTCATTCATTAGAAGATAGAATTGTGCAAAACTGTTTTAAACAATTATCAAAAAATAAACTTCCAAAAGAAATCCCTTTAAACCAACAATTAAGAGATTTCGAAATAGTTAATTTTAAAGGGATTACTCCCACCAAAGACGAGGTTAATTGCAATATAAGATCTCGTTCATCAAAATTACGTATATTAAAGAAGGTTGCGTCATAAACAAACCTTCTTTTTGTTTGTTAATAATCATATAAATCAATTTGATGCAACAAATTTAATTGAATACTAGAGAATTAATCAGATTATTTAATATCATTGAATTTCATGGATGTATTCATATTTAAAAATAGATTTAGTACTATATATAAAATCAATAGTCCTCTTACACGAATGCAAGAGGACAGAAAAGAAATTGTTATAGATAAATATCTCTTTTTTAAATATAACTTAAATATTATAGCACACTGATAAAAAATTGCATTATTTAAAATAAAATATTTAAATAGGATTAATGAATATGAAACAATATGAAAATCAATTATACCAACAAGGTTATAAACTAATAGCAGGTTGTGATGAATGTGGTCGAGGATGTATTGCTGGACCACTAGTAGTAGCTTGTTGTATTTTACCTGTTGATTATAATGATATAAAGATTAAAGATTCTAAGAAACTAAATATCAACCAAAGAAAAGAATTAGCTAATCAAATCAAAAAGGTTGCAATTGATTATAGTATCAAAATATATTGATCCGATGTTGTTGATAAATATAATCCTAAACAAACATCAATCAAAGGGATGTTGGAATGTATTAAAGAATTAAAGATCATCCCTGATTATGTAATCACAGATTATGAACGCTTAAAGGATTTAAAGATCAAACAATTAAATCTAGTTAAAGGTGATGCTAAATCAATCAGTGTTGCAGCTGCTAGCATTTTAGCAAAAGCTATTAGAGATGAATTGATGTTAGAATTACATACTAAATATCCTGAGTATGATTTTATTCATAACCAAGGTTATTTAAATAAAACCTTGAAACAAAAATACATTAATCAAGAATTAAAGTTTATCAATAAGGTTCATAGAAAGACTTATGAACCATTCAAAAGTATGTTTAAAATTAAACAAAAGTAATCCCAAATAGGATTACTTTTTTGATTATATTCTGATCTTAATATTTAATAATTTATTTATGTTTGCTTATTACTTTTTTTGATTGAATATGGGATATAAATCTTTAGTAATAAACAAACATCCCCTTTAATAAAATGTATAAATAATTTATCAGAAGATTATCAATCAATCTAGTGCATATTAGATTAATTATTAATCAATATCTTTTAGAATACAATTATTGTTGGAATCCAGATAATACAATATTTAGATTAACAGTCCCTCCAGTTTTTGTTGGAATGTTATCTACTTCAAATCAAACAGATTGACCATCTGGTCTTGCAATTACTTTTAATGAAGAATTTGCAAGATTTCCAGCATTAGCAATTTCATGGTTGCTATTTTGTTTTAAAGCTGCAACAATTTTTTGGTTCAAATCATATCTATTGATTTGACTTGCAAATGCATCAGCTTTAATTTCATTAAGATATTTAATTGATAGTTGGTTTAAAAGCAATTGAGTAATTGCATCTTTATTTAAACTAACACTTGAATTGGTAGAACTACCAGTACTACATGAAGTAGCAGTTAATGAAATTGCAACTGGAGTTATTACTAATGCACTTAGTCCTAGAACTCCGGCAATAACCTTGTTTTTTAATTTCATATATTTTTTTATCCCTTAATATTTAATCATTATTAAATTATATTAATTTTTTTCAAAGACATCGATAAAAATATATTAATGATTAAAAAAAGTTCTTATCCAATATGGAAAGAACTCATTTAATGACTAAATTGATAGAAAGAATTTATATTAATTAGGAAGTGCAAAACCTGACATACTTAAGCTTGAATCTTTATATGAAGCTCTTGTTCTATACTTCACTTCATCATCTGAATTTAAGAATTTTAATGTTACATTTTCTTTTAATGAAACCCCAACAAAGATTTGACCTTCAACTCCACCCATGATAGCTAATGATGCATTTCAAGTACTTGTTACATTATCTTGTCCTAAGAACTCAACAATATGATTTACCATTGCATCCTTTTGAGGTCAGAAGTTAGTTTGACTACAATTCTTTTGAACTCATGCATTAGTACTTTCTCATAAGTCTACTAATGAGATAACAATTAAACATTCTAGGTTAGAAACTTTAACAGTCATTGTATTTGGATCATAACTTAAATTAACTGATTCATTGTTACTAAATACGATGTTTGCTTGTTTAGCAATTTTAAATGAAATACTCATTGTATTACCAGTTTGAGTTAATTCTAAGTTAGCAATGTTTGCAAACAATGGATTTAGTCCAGTAATAGTAGTAGTTAAGTCTGCAGTCATTGTTTTTAGTTCAGGGACTGTTTTAGGTTTTGTGATTGTGTTTAGTACACTATAAATACTAGTAGCATCTAAAACAGTTTCTTCTGCTTTTTTGAAACCTGTTAAAGTAAGTTGTGATGATGTTGTAACTGCTTCTCCAGTTGCTGATGTTTGAGGAATTCCAGTAACTGAGAAAATAACATTGTCTCCATCAATGGTTGCAGCAACTGTTAATGAAGTAGCTGTAGCTAATGCAGCTGAAGCATTAGAGATTTCATTATTAGCATTTGCTTTTAAACCATCAATAATCTTTTGTTTATTAGTAGGTTCATTAATTGCATCAGCCATGTTGAACTTACTAACAGCATTAAAACTTGAATATCCAGTTGAGTCTTGGATTAATTTGATTACTGGTTGTTCATTTAAACTAGCAGGAGCTCATGCTTTAAATCCTTCTAGAATTAAACTTAATTCACAAGTACCATAATTACCGTCTTCAAGTAATGTTGGGATTCCAGCAATTGCAACTTGTACAGTTTGGTTAGAAACAGTTGGAGTAATTGTAATAGTAGTTGCTTCTGATAATGTTGGGCCTGGATTTAAGATTGCAAAATTTGAATTTGCTTTTATAGCATTAACAATCGCTTCATTTGATTCAACCATTTTGTTTTTGAAATCAGCTGCAGTTCATTTACTGAAATCAGAAACTTCTGTTGCTGTTTGGATTGTTTGGATCATTTTTATGTTATCTAACGAAGTAGCAGCTCAAGGTTTGAATCCATTTAAACTTAGTTTTAAATTAACTGTAGACGCACTTCCATCTTCTAAATCAGTTGGAACTGAACCAATTACAATATTAACAGTTTGTTCATTGCTAGTTGCATCTAATGTTAATGTACTCGATGCTAAGTCTTTTCCAGGATTTACAATTTCACCATTTTTATTAGCTTTAAGATCTGTTAAGATTGCATCTTTTACTGAATTGATTTTATTAATCATTTGGTTTGCAGTAACCGTTGAGAAAAGTGTAATACCTGTCTTATCTTTAATTAAATTAGTAACTGCTTCTTGGTTTAAAGAAGTATTAGTTCATTTCTTGAATCCATTTAAAACTGCATCTAATTGAATAGTAGTGTCTGTTCCATCTTCAGATAATGCCGGAACTCCTGAAATTGTAATATCAATTGAATCTGATAAATCAGTTGCAGTTAATTCAATAGTTGCAGAACTTAATGATTCAGTTGGATTAACAATAACACCATTTTCATTTGATGTTAATGCAGAAATGATTGTTGCTTTTGCATCATTAATTTTTGTTAACATTTGCATTGATGTAACCATTGTGAAATCAGTTACACTTGTTTTTTCTTTAACAATGTTTACAAATTCATCTTTGTTTAAAGAAGTTTGTTTTCAAGCTTTAAATCCAGTTAATGTCAAACTTAAATTAACTAAGTTGTTATCAGTTTGTGGAATTCCTTGGATTTGTACACTAACATCATTGTTACTACTTGATGCAATAACAACTAAATTAGATTCACTTAATTTATCACTTGCATTGTTGATTTCTTTGTTTGCATTTTGTTTTAATGCATCAACAATAGCTTTGTTGTTGGTTTGATCATTGATTTTGTTAACCATTTGGCCAACAGTTAATGTTGCAAAATCATCTACACCTGTAGACTTCTTAATCAATGCTACAACTGCATCTTGATTTAATGTAACTTTTGGAACATTATTAGAGGGTTTATTAGTAGAGGGCTTGCTAGAATTACTACCACAACTAGCAGTTAATACTGCAGTTGCAACAGAAGAAGTTAATAAGACCCCCCCCAATATTCCTAGAATAATTTTGTTTCTTAATTTCATATATAATTTACTCCCCAATAAATATAATTGCTATTATTATATAATAAAATCTTGAAAAGTCATTTATTGAACTAATTATTACAATAAAAAAACTAGTCAAAACGACTAGTCTTTATAAGTACATTAATTATTAAGCAACTGTGATTTGAGTTCCACCAAATGCATTATCTGCTCAGTTAGCACCTGCTGGTTTAGTTAATTGCATTGCTGGAATTTTAGAACAGTTATCAAATGCAAATTGACCGATTGTTGTTACTGAACTTGGAATATTAATGCTTGTAATTGCTGCACATTCATTAAATGCATAATCACCAATAGTTGTAATTGTATCTGGTAAAACAACTGTTGCTAAATTAGGACAGTTACCAAATGCTGATTGTGTAATATTAGTAATACCACCAGCTTCAATAGTTACAGAATCAAATCATGTTTGTCTAAATACTGAATCATTACCTAATGTTTTAATTGTACTTGGAATAGTTAATGCTCCACGTATATGTAATGCATAGAATGAATATCTACCAACTGATGTAATGCTTGCTGGGAAACCTTCAAATTTAGTTAATCCTGAACAATAAAATGCATACTCAGGAATTGAAGTAAGTGAACTAGATAATTTTAAAGTCCCTGTTAAACCTGAACATCCATTGAAACAACTTTCACCTAATGAAGTAACAGAATCAGGAATAATTAAATCTCCTGTAATTCCACTAACTTGATAGAACGCTCTTGTTCCAATAGTTTTAAGAGTCTTTGGTAATGTTAATGCACCAGTAACATTTTTGTTTTGACCAAATGCAAGTTTTGCAATTGAAACTACTGGTAAAGTATAGTTTTGTCCATCGATTGCAAATTGAAGTTTACCTTCTGCATCTCATAATTTGCTAACATCGACTGGAGCAGTTTTATCTTTTGGACCTGTAACTTCCAATGCTCTACTACCATTATCATCAATAACTGTATAAACTACATTGTTTGCTTCTGTAGTTGTACCAACTGCTAATGATGCTTCTGGACCTGTTTGAGGTGATGGTGCTGGTTGTGGATCAACTGGTTTGTTTGGATTACTTTCTTGGTTTGATGAACCACTATCAATTGAACCATCCCCACATGATGTTGTTGTTAATGCAATAGCAACTGGAACTGCAGCTAATGTTACAGCACCGAATACTCCTGCAATAATTTTAGATTTTAATTTCATAAATTCTCCCTATTTAAATGATTGTTAAATTTTCTCCCTAATTTTATTATATATCGGGGTGTGAAAATATAAACAAAATATCATGAATATTATAAAATATTTATTCCAAAATAAATAAAAATATGACAAATTTATTTGAAATTACATAATCGTTTGTATATAAAATTGTTCAGTTGTTTGATTTAACCTTAGTTATTTATTATTAATTTCTATTATTATTTTCATTCAAAACGAACACACACTATACAAAAATATAATAAATTATTCGCTAACAAAAATTTAAAAAAACTCAATATAGAAA
>JAHHTF010000014.1 GCA_020024775.1 Ureaplasma sp.
GCATTAAAGATAATTTCAAAATACCCGAAATCTCTTTATAGCTAAAGAAAATTCCGGGTGTTTAAGAAATTTTGTGGGGAACCACAATAATAAAACAATTCTAACAAATTTTTTATAAAATTAATTTGTAATTATTTTATTTACTCATTTCTAACAAATCACAGAAGTAAAGTAAAGATTCGATGTATTCGTGAGACCAAATTGGTCCTTTGTTTTTTAGAAATGATTTAAAGGTCTTATTTCTACTTTCTACCGGGTTAGTAGTGTAAGACTTTTTCTTTGCACATAAATCATTTTCTAAGAATACAATTGATAATCTATGTTAAAATTTAAACATTGAATTTTAATTTTTTAGGAGATTATATGTTTAATACTTCTGTTAGTCCTGTAAACTTTCAGTCAGTAAGAACAATTAATTTAACCCATAATCAAACAGTCAGTATTGCTGTGAATTTAACAATATTTTTTGTTCTTATTTTTATTAGTGCGTTCTTGTTAATTTGATATAGAAAAAAAAGCAAGGGCTTTAATTTAATCTTTATTTTTTATTTATTGTTTTGGATTCCTATTTTCTTAGGTAGAGATTTTAGATCCAAGATGAATAATGCAATCATTAATAGTGGAATTTATTTAGCTTCTAGTACTATAACCATGGTTATGATAGGTTATGGATTTGTTGGAATCTTTGCTAGGATATTTGCAGATTATTGATCTTATTTATTTAAGTATCGAAAAGTGTTTCTATATTTTGCAATTCTTGTTAATATTGCATGTTTCATCCCAATCATTTGTGTGCAAAATGGAGCAACCAATATTATCCAAGTAATAGGGGTTGGGGTTTCAGCTTCATGTATTGGGACTGTGGAATTATTGTTTAAGCAGAAATCAAACAATAAAGCATTTTTATCTGTTTCGTTATTATCAATTCCACCATTATTAGCAAACTTCATTACAGCACCTATTGAATCAACTTTTACTGTTTTATCATCATCAGTGAATAGTGTAACCAATAAATTAGAATTGAATCGTCCAGATATTTTAAAGTATATGTGGGTGATTGGTTTGGTTTGTTTGTTAATATGTTTTGTTTTGGTTATCTTTATTAAAGAAAGAAAAATTTATCATGAGAATTGAGACTATAAAAAAGTCTATAATTTTAAAGAAAAAACAAGAGCTAACCAAATCATCTATTTTGCAATAGTTTCATTTATTGGAGCTCTTATCATGTTTGTTAAGTTCTCTAACTCGGGAGCAATTGGATTAAACCATTTAAAGGTTTTAGCTGAATACAATAATACCAACAGTAGTGCATACGAAGGGTATTTATCTTTAATATTTTCTTTAGCACAATTAGCAGCTGGGGTATTAGTTGGGACCCTATTGATTAGAAAAATGAATGTTACGAAAATCTTTTCATTAGGGTGTGGGATTTGAATTACTTATTTAATCTCAGTAATATTCATTAAGAACCCATATGCTTTCTTTGCTATCCATGCTTTGAATGGATTTGCATATGGAATTTTATATAACTTATTGTTAGCATTAATATTAAACATTAGTATTAATACATCCAAAGTAACATCAATGGGAATCTATCAATCGATTCTATCAATTGGGATTATGTGTTCAGGTTGATTCACAACTTGAATGAAAGAAATATTACCTAAAAACAACACTGAAGTTTATTTCCATAACTCTATGATTGTTAATGTAGTGTTAATTTTTTCAATCTTTTTAGCTTTTTTAGTTTTCTTATTTTTAAGTTTATATTTAAAGAAAAATGATAAAATATTCTACAATACAAATTTAGAAACTAAGAAAGAGATTAAAATATGAAAAAAGTCTACATAGGTGGAAGTTTATTTAAACAGGGAGATATTAAACAAAGATTGTATGAAGAAGATTATGTAAATAAAGCTTCTAATAATACAATTGAAGTGTTTAATCCAATTAATGGTAATTGTAATGATAAAGCATCATTACCAACTGCTACTGATATTTTTAAAGAAGATTTTAAACATATAGAATCATCAGACTATATGCTTGCAGCATTAGACGATTATGATGTTGGCTTATCAACTGAAATTGGAATTTGTTTTGGAATGAATTATGTTCGTGATAAATTCCAAAAGTTATATGATTCTGGGAATGTTACTAAAGAATCATTAAAAGAATTATTGGATTCAATTAAACCAAAGAAGATCTATGCACACATAAGTGATATTAGAAAATCTACTGCTCATAATTACACTAATGAAAATATTCCATTTGGTTATAACCAATTTGTGATTGGAACAATCAAAGAAATTGGAAGTTTTCATCATACTGCAGAAGAAGCCATAGAAGAAATGGTTAAAGACAATAAATAATTTATGAACCAAGCTCTAGAATTATTTTTTAGTATTCTACCTGAATACAAAGATATTAAATATAGCATCAAAGCGATACATACTGGTTTTACTAATAAATCATATTGTATCGATTTTGGTTTTAAGAAGTTCCAAATCAGAATGGGAATGAATAATGATATTGTAGATAGAAGAAATGAAAACAATGTTATTAAAACTTTGAATTTAGATGTTATTAAATATTATGATGTTGAAAAAGGGAACATGATTAAAGAATGAATTGAAGGTAAACAACCAAAAGTTAATACTGATGTTTTAATTCAATTGATTAAAGGAATTAAAGAACTTCATAGTATTGTTCCAACTTTAGAAATCCTAAGACACGATTATTATTGTTTTATACAAAACTCGAAAGAACATATTCCAGATGAATGTTTAGAATTATACGATTGATGTGTAAAAGAATGTGTAGATGAAAATAATTTTGTATTATCACATAATGATTTGAATCTACACAATATGGTTTACACAAAAGATAAAAGATTAGTTTTTATTGATTATGAGTGAGCTAGAATGAATGATGAATATTGAGATATTGCAAACTTTTGTCGAGAAGCTAATTTAAGGATAAAAAGAATAATTCAAGTTTGTGAAATTTATCAAACAATAAAGCTAGAAAAATTGATAAAATTTATATATATTTCTTTATGCTTTGCTGTTCAATGAACTTATTATACAGAACCATCAAAATATGTTCTAAAATATAGAAAGCAAGTGTATAAAAGAATGATTAATTATTTTAAAATAATTAAAAGGGGACAATATGATAAATAAAATCAAAAATGAAATCAACCAAGCATTGCTAAAACTTAATTTAAAACAAGATATATCATATGCTGTTGAAAAGTCTAAGGATTTATCTTTTGGAGACTTCTCATCTAACATCGCAATGGTATTATCTAAAGAAGCTAAAAAGAACCCAATGGTATTAGCTGAAGAAATAACATCTAATCTAGATAAATCAAAATTCAATGATGTGTTTGTAACTAAACCAGGATTCATTAATTTCAAAATGAATGATACTGATAAGAACCAACTAATTAAAGAAATTCAAGATCAAAAAGAATCTTATCCAACATTTAAACCAAAAGACTTACTTTATAATATTGAATTTGTTTCTGCTAACCCAACTGGTTATTTACACATTGGTCATGCAAGAAATGCAGTCTTTGGTGATACACTAAATAGATTATTGAATAAAGTTGGAATCAAAACCATCAAAGAATATTTAGTTAATGATGCTGGGAACCAAATGAATCGTTTAGCTTATTCAACATTAGTTAGATACAAACAATTATTTAATGAAAACATTGAATTGTGTGAAGACTCATACCATGGACAAGAAATTAAATTAATTGCAGAAGCTCTAAAAGAAAAATATGGTGATAAATTTGTTTCAGCAAAAATTGTTAATGATGAAATCGAAAATGATGAAGTAAGAATTGAATTAAGAAACTTCTCAGGAAAATATTTATTAGATGTAATTAAACAAGATTTAGCTTTATTAGATGTTAAATTTGATTTATATTTCTCAGAAAACAATGATCATGCTCCAAATGCAGTAGACAATATTCTTAAAAAACTAAAAGATTATGTTTATCAAAAAGAAGGAGCCACTTGATTAAAAACAACCTTGAATGGTGATGATAAAGATAGAGTATTAGTTAAATCAGATGGTTCATATACTTATTTCTTACCAGATATTGTTTATCATGAAGTTAAGGTTCAAAGAAACCACCCTAATAAACTTATTAATATTTGAGGTGCTGACCACCACAACTATATCTTAAGAATGGAAACTGCATTAAAATTCTTAGGCTATAATAACATTATGGATGTAGTATGTATGCAAATGGTTAGACTAATGAAAAATGGTGCTGAATTCAAATTGTCTAAAAGAACAGGTAATGCATTTACATTAAGAGAATTAGTTGAAACAATTGGTGCAGAACCATCAAGATGATTCTTGTTAGCAAGTTCACCTAATTCACACATTGATATTGATATTGATGTAGCTTTAAGTAAAGATGTTAAAAACCCAATTTACTATGTACAATATGCTCATGCAAGAGCAAATACATTATTGTCTAAAGTAGATAATATTCCAACAAAAATTGATACATCATTACTTACAATGGATCAAGAAAAAGAAATGATTAATCTATTATCAATCTTTAAAGAAACCATTGAATATTCAGCTTTAAATTATGAACCATTTAAGTTATGTAACTACTTAACAAACCTATCTAAAATTTTCCATAATTACTATAGTAATGTTAAAATATTAAATGAAGATAACCTTGAAATCAAAAATCAAAGAATTATCTTGATTAATTCAATTAAAACTGTAATTTCTAATGGATTAAACCTATTAGGTATTAAAGCTTCTATTAGAATGTAAAGAAGAAGAGGTTAATTATGAATTTAAAATTAGAAAACAAAGTTGCAATCGTTACTGCTTGCACAAAAGGAATTGGATTACAAATTGCTCTTGATTTAGCAAAAGAAGGAGCTAAAGTTTATTTAGCTGCTAGAAATAAAGAAAGTGCACAAAAAATTATTAACGAACATAAAGATTTGAAACTAGCATATACTTTCTTTGATGTTTCAGATAGAGTATCATTAGAAACATTTGTTGATGAAGTATATGAAAAAGAACAAAGAGTTGATATCTTAGTTAATAACTTTGGAACAACAGATGTAATGAAGGATAAATCAATCTTAGATACTAAATATGATGATTATATTTCAATCATGGATAAAAATATGTCTTCATTATTTATTCCTATTCAATCAGCTGCTAAGATTATGAAACAACAAAACTTTGGATCAATTGTGAATGTTTCATCAATTGGCGCAATCACTCCAGACTTAGCAAGAATTGCTTATGCTACTTCAAAAGCAACAGTTAACTCATTAACTCAAAATGTTGCTTGTCAATTAGCAAAATATAATATTCGTTGTAATGCTGTAATGCCAGGGATGATTGATACTGATGCATTAAGAAACAACTTACCACCACAATTTTTAACTACTTTCTTAAAATCAACACCATTAAACAGAATCGGAGCAACAACAGATATTTCTAATGCTGTATTGTTCTTAGCATCTGATATGTCTGCTTACATTACTGGTGAATGTTTAAGTGTTGCTGGTGGATACAACAAATTCACTCCATTATTTTCAAGTTTTAATAAATAATATAAAATGCAAAAAAAAGTTTTTTTAAACATTAAAAGTTTTTTAACAATTCCAGAACAACAAGAATACTTTAAAAAACTAAATACAATCAATTCTAAAAACATTGTGGTATTTGTACCAAGCATTAGTTATTATCTATCGAATGATAATTACAATTTTAGCTTTGGTGCACAATCATTTAGTTACTTGCCTATGGGCCCATATACAAATTCAATTTCATTAGATCAAATAACTTATTTTTCAAAAATAAAATATTGTTTAGTTAATCACAATGATGAGATTAAATATTTTTCTCATGATGATAATAAACTATTTAAACAATTAGAACTTTTAAAAGATAAAGATATGGTTTCATTGTTGTGCTTTTCTGAAAAGAATGAAAGTTTATCGACAGATGAAAAAGTTGAAGCATTATCTCAACAATTGTTTAGCTTAATTGAAAACCTAGATTTAGATGAACAAAAAATTATCTTTTCTTATGAACCAAAAAATCTAATTAATTCTTCAATCGCTGTTGATGTAAATGAAATCAACATTATCATTAAAAATCTAAAAGATAGAATTAAAGACAAATATAACAAAAGTTTTAAATTCGCTTTTGGTGGGAATATTAATAAAAACAATTTTTCAACAATTTATCAGGCTGATGCCATTGATGCATTATTAATTGGTAGATTCTCATTAGATGTTGAAAACTTAAAAGAATGTATTGAATCAAATGAAAAATAATCAACAAGATACATTAATTAAATATTTAGAAAAACTATACCCAATATCTAAACAAGAACCATGAGACTTTTGTGGTTTTAGTTTGTTATTTAAATCTAATGAAAAATTTAAGGTATTAGTTGCATTTGAAATTAATCAAAATGTAATTGATTATGCAATTAATAATCAAGTTACACTTATTGTTTCTTATCATCCATTTTTGTTTGCAGAATCTTGAGAAGAATATTATTTAAAAGATCCGACTAAAAAAGCTTGGGTTGAACAATTAAGTGAACATAAAATATCAGTATATGGAATTCATACTTGTTTCGATGCAAACAGAAGACAAGGGATGTGTAAGTTATTTGTAGATCAATTAAAGTTTAATGAATCAAAAGTAACTTACTTAGATTATTGTTTTTTATATGAGTACAATAATGATTTTGACTCATTAGTGAATGAAACGAAAATAGCCTTTAATTTAACTGGAGCAGTCACTAATGTTAAAGAAAACATTAAGTTAAATAAAGTTATGTTTTTTCCAGGTTCTGGAAACATCTTTGATTTCATTGAGATTAATCAAAAAATCAAAGTTGATTTATTAATCACATCTGATATCAAATGAAATGATCAACAATTATTGAATTCATTAGGTTATAAATATTTAATGATTTCTCATCATTCTGAAAATGTTTTTGTTGATTATATGCATAAAAAAATTACCTCGGAATTCAATGATGAATTTGAAGTAATCTCATATAAAGAACCAGATTTTAATTTATATTTGAAATAGATGCTTTTGCATCTTTTTTTATTTCAGTAATAAACCAATTTTGAAGGTTGGTGAATTTTTTATATAATTAATATATTGTAATATTAATGAAAGAAGACATAAAATGGATCACAAAGAAGAAACAACATTAGATAACAATATTGAACCTGAATTAACTCCTGAGTTAGAACAAACTTCTGAACTTGAATCAACAAATGATTTTGAGTCAGAACCACATGCAGAACCAATTCATGAAGAACATGAAAAGAAACCAAAATTAGCTACAGGTTATGGTTCAGACGAATTCATTGAAAAAGTTAATTTTTATTATGAAAAACTTAATAAATTTTTAGATGTAAAACAAGTTACGTTCTTAATGAATAACTCAAAAGATTTTTCTGAATCAATCCAATATCAAGTTTATTTAATTTCTAAATCTAATTTCAATTATGAAAAGATTGCTGAAATTGTAGCTAAGTTAAGAGAATCATTAGATTCAGCAATGAAGGAATATCCAGAACAATTTGATGGGTCATTAGACTCTTTATTACAATTCTTAAAACAAAATCACAAACAAATTGCTAAGGTTGTTTATTCATTAGGATTTGTTGAAAAAGATGAAACTTCTAATGAACCAGAAATATCTGATGAAGTTGCAACTGTTGAAGAAGAACCAGAAGTTGATGAATCAACATTAACTCCTGAAGAACTTCTTAAAAAGAAAATTAAAAAATTTACTTTAAAAGAAAAATTTGAGTACATCAAACAATTCAAATGATTCAAAGATATTAGAAAGAAACATGTTCAATTCTACATCGTTGCAAGATCTAAAGACACAGAAAAACGTGAACTTAAGAGAATGCAAGAAGAATTCTTAAAACACTACAATCAATTGTTTGAAACTAATTTAACTCCTGCAACAATTACAAGAGACTTTAAATTAATTTATGAAAAACAAGTTTGAGGTTATGGTTTCAAAAATGCTATTAGAATTTGAATAGCTGTTGCTATTGCTATCATTGCTATTATTGTTATTCTATGTATTGTTTTAATTCCTAAACCACCACCACCTGTTGACCCTAATGCACCAACTAATCCAATTGACCCAACAAATCCAACTTCTTTGATTAGTATGGTTAAATCTTATCTTGGCAAATAATATTATCCACAAGGCCAATATTTATAATTTTATTGTTGTTGTATTCTATATAAACAAAATCAGAACATTTGTAATTTTGAATTAGTTTAGCATCAGCAATAAAACTTCTAGAAGAATATTTGTTAGTTTTTGTTTTATAATCAATAACTAATTTATCTTCTTCTTTTTTTATGATTATACCTGTCATATACATATATTTATATTTCCTTTAAGAAAGACTTTAATAATGAAAAATTTAAAAATAGGTTCTCATGTTAAAATGGGAGCACCATTGTATTTTGAGGGCAGTGTTAAAGAAATGTTATCTTATGATGCAAATGCTTTAATGATCTATACTGGAGCGCCTCAAAACACTATTAGAAAAGAAACAGAACTATTAAAAATTAAAGAAGGTTTAGAATTATTAAAAGAAAATAATATTCCTTCTGAAAACATTATTGTTCATGCTCCTTATATTATTAATCTATGTTCCAGCAATATGAAAACAAGATTATTAGCTGTTGAATTCTTAGAAAAAGAATTGATTAGAACAAACGAGTTCAAAGCTAAGATTTTAGTTTTACACCCAGGTTCTTCATTAGAACAATCTCCTGAAGAAGGGATTGAACAAATTATCTTTGGATTGAATTCGGTATTAAACAAAGTTAATAATGATGTAGTTATTTGTTTAGAAACTATGGCTGGAAAAGGTTCAGAAGTTGGTAGAACATTTGAACAACTTAAAAAAATCATTGATGGTGTAAAAGATAAAAACAGAATAGGAGTTTGTTTAGATACATGTCATATCCATGACGCTGGATATGATTTGAATGATTTCAACAACGTTCTAGATTCATTTGATTCTATCATTGGTTTAGACTATTTAAAAGTAATGCACATTAATGATTCTAAAAACCAAAGAGGTGCAAGAAAAGATAGACATGAAAATTTAGGACATGGACATATCGGATTTGATAATTTGATTAATGTTATATATCATCCTAAATTAGAAAACATTGTTAAGATTCTTGAAACACCATGAGTTGTAGATAATGATGATAAATCATTCCCAATTTATAAAGAAGAAATTGAAATGATCAGAAATAAAAAATTTGTAGATTACATTAAGATTATAAAAGATGGCCACTACAAAAAATAATCTTTAATTTCTAAAAATTTTCCATCCTAAAAACAATGACTTGCCAAGTTATGGTGAGTCATTGTTTGATACTTAACTACGATAGAAATCAATTACATCTGAAACATTTTCTATTTGAGCAAAGATTTTTGGATCAAACTGTTTTCAACTGTCTTTTGTATTTTCATCAATTGTTATAAAACAGTTTTTCTTTTCATTCTCATAGTTGTCAATAATCAGTTTGACATTAGCTTCTGTTTTAGATTTAATAAATACATCATTTGAAAGTGCATAGATAATTCTTTCAGATTTTTGTTGTTCAGATGGTTGAATTTGTGATGTACTATATTCTGATAAATACACAATATCATCATTAGGATTTACATCCAAATCGTGAATATCATTTGAATATAAAATAATTAGTTTAGCTCCACCTTTTTGTAATCTTTTAATCGTAGCATTTTCAATGCATTCATACTTGCAACAAATAGTATAATTGGCTTTTGATAATTTCAATAGATCATCAATCATTGAATCATCTACTGTCCCAAGGATTCCAAGAATTTTATTTTCTATCAAATCTTTATTACCTTTGTAAAATAATGTAAATGGTGGCATATACATTCTTTTGAATTTATTAGAATAATCATCTTCTGATAAACAAATATAATCTATATCATTATTTTCCATTACATCTTCATAATGACTTCTTTCTTTAGAACATATTGAATTGTACATACTACTTCAATTCCCTAAATACTTTTGATTAAAATAAAATAAAACTTTTTTCATTTGATTTTTTCCTCCAATATAAAACAATGTTTAATTGAAGAAAAATTTTAAAAAAACTTCATAATTAAGAAAAATGCAAAAATTATAGTATTATATAAATGTGAGTTTATGTATTCTACATAAATTTTAGACTAATGTTTTTAATTTAATAAATAACAAATTTATATATTTAAAGGACAACAATAAATGAAAAATTCTGAAATTAAAATTGTGGCCCTAGGTGGTCAAAATGAAAGAGGAAAAAATTGTTTCTTTATTGAAACAAAAGAAAGCATTTACGTTTTTAATGCTGGAGTTAAGATTCCACTAAACGGAGCTTTAGGAATTTCTAAGGTATCAGTGGATTTTGAATACCTATTAAAAAACGAAAAAAAGATCAAAGGTGTATTTATTGGAACACCTAATTTTAGTAACATTGGGGGAATCGGTTATTTACTTCAGAAGTTAACAATCAAAGTTCCAGTTTATACTTCTATGATTGGTGCTACAATCATCGAAAGTTACTTAGAAAAAAGAATTAGAACTAAATCTAAATCAAACATCCAAATCAATGTTTGTGAACCATTAAAAGAAATTTTATTTAAAGACACAACATTTGTTCCTTTTAGAGTTTCTAATCATATTCCATTCTCATATGGATGAGTAATCAAAACAGATATTGGAAACATTATCTTTATTGATGAATTCTTTTTGAACAATGAGAAAACTAAATTATTTGCTTCTCAATTAAATTACATCAACTCAATTACTAAAGGAAACAACACTATCTTATTAGTTGGTGTTGGTAATGTAAGTAAGTACCAAGGGTTTACTTCACCTAACTATAAAACAAAAGACTTTTATGAAAAGACTATTACATCTGTTGAAGGTAGAGTGGTTGTTGCATTAAATGACTATAATGTTTATAGTTTGTTTATTTTAGCAAGTATCGCAAAATCAACAGGAAGACCATTTATTGTTTATGGGTCTACTTTTATGGATACATTTAGTAGTATCATTAAAAATAAATTGTTTAATCCAAAGAATTTAACTTGCTTGCCAATCTCTGAAATCAAAAACAGTAATAATGCAATCATAGTGATAATGGGTTCTGATGAAGATTTATATAAAACATTGTTTTCAATCTTAGATCATCAAATCACATCAATTCAATTTAATGAAAATGATAACTTCATCTTAGGAACTTATTTGATTCCAGGATATGAATCTCATGGAGCTAGATTACTAGATGAACTTAATAGACAAAACATTAATAACTTTGTTTTACCTAAATCAGTACTTCCATTGAGCGCATCAAATGAAGATCATAAATATTTAATTGATTATTTAAAACCAAAACATATTATTCCAATGCAAGGTTTATACATGAACTTTATCAAATACGAAAAAGTTGTTGAACCATCATTATTTGCAGACAACCATGTTTATGTTTTAGATAATGGAGATGGATTAATCTTTAATGATAAAGGTGTTGAAAGACACAATAAATACATTAAAGATTTAGCTGAAACTTATATTAATGACGCAGGATTCTTTGATGCTAATGTTAGCATCTTATTAGAAAGAAAACAAATGAGTTTATCAGGTGTTGTATTAATGATTTTATATTATGATAAAGCATCAAATTCATTTGTAAGTAAAATTGATTTTAAAACAATAGGATTATCTTTCGATGATGGGGGAGCATTATTTAAAGAAGCACAAGAAAAACTTGTTTCTAATGTTTCTAAATATATTGCTAAATCAAAAGATAAGATTGATTTAAAGGAAACTAAAATTAATTTCAAAAAAGGATTAATCAGAATCCTTGAAAAGAAAATGAATAAAAAACCTTTAGTTTTACCTTCAATTATTGAATTTTAGTAAGGGGAATGCATATGAGTTTATCACAGAGTGAAACCACCAGTGGTTTCGATAAAAATATAGAACTAGAAGAACCTAGAAAAAAAACACAAGTTCAATTTAAAAAACCAGTTCAAAAACCAAAGATGCCTAAAGATCAAAAGATAGCTTTAATAAAGAACATTATAGTTTCTTTATTTTTAGTTATCTTTGTAGCATGTGTTTTAAGAATCCCATACTTTGGGTTTTATTTAGACACAATTCTTTTTGACTTTTTCTTTGGCTGAACAAAATACTTTATTTATATTTTTATATTATTGCTATTTATATCTTTTTGGAATTCAAAGCTCAAGAATATTTTGATATCCAAGAAAAAGATATTAATAGTATGCTTCTGTGTTATCATCATCTGTTTATTGATGAATGCCATCCAATATTATGTAGACAAGATTTGAACAGTTCCTGTCAAAGATTTATTTGTTGGATCTAATGGATTTGTTTCTTGTTGGAAAAACAATATCTTAGATTTAAACAATTCAACTGTTCCATATAAAATTTTGATTTCACCAAAAAGATTTGAATTTGGTGGAATCTTAGGATATTCATTTATTGCAATTTGTTTAACTGCTATGCCAGTGTTTATTGTAATTATTTGTTTGGTTGTTTTAACATTCGTTTGTTTGTTTGTGTTCTCAGCAAAAACAAAACAAAAGATTCTTGAAAAATTCAGAAACAAAACAATTAAAAAATTAGGTGGTTTTACTTCTGAAGAAATCAAGATTAAAGAAGTTAACAAAGTAACTGATACAATTGATTTCAATGAAGCAGTTGAAAATGCAGCCCAAGCTGTGCAACCAATTCCAATCGTTCAAAAACAACAAGAGATTGAACAATTCACATCATTCATTGATGTTAATGTAGATTATGGTAAAAACCAATATTTGAACAACATTTGAAAAAATGATCGTACAATTTCATCAAGAGATTGATTGTTCTTACCATCAACTAAAGATGATTATTTTGAAGTTAAACAAAATGTATTAAAAGACTATAGACCAAGAATTGAAAAATTCTTTGGACTATATGATTTAAAAGTAGAACATTTTGAAACAGTGATTAACTATCAAAGTGTTTGTTTACATTATCACTGTACAAAAGAAGAATTTAATATCATCAAAAAGAACTCAGATCAATTAGCTCAACTAATGGGAACTAAAGATGTTAAAGTATATTCAAATGTTGAAGATGAAGCAATCATCGAATTATATTTAGACACACAAAATTCAATCTCATTTAAAGAAGCTATTCATGATTCTAAATTCTTATCATTTGCTTTATTTAAAACAAGTAGTAGAAAATCATACAAACTTGATTTATATGATGCACCTTCAGTTGTATTATATGGTGCTAAAGGTTCAGGTAAATCAGTTGTAATGACAAATATCATTACTTCATTTAGTATCTTTAATAATAAGTTTGATGCTATCAATATTTATGATCCAACTAATAAATCATTGAAAACTTTCGCTAACTCATCAAACTATATAACTGATGAAGCTTCATTAAATAAATTACTTGATGAAATCTTACACAAGATTAATATAAATGAAGCAAACTTTGTAAAATCAAAAGTTAATAACATTTATGAATACAATACTAAAGCAAAAGAAAAAATCAAATTTAGTACATTGATTTTAAATGATATTGTTTATGATAATGCATACATCAATAAGTTATTAAAAATTATGAAGTATGCAAAGAAACATGGTATCTTTGTTTTAATTGGATTTGATAATGTAAATGAATATTCAAAAGTAATTCAAGAATTATCAAGTTACATTGTTTGTTTACAAGTTCCAACAGAACAAGATAGTATTGATGCAATTAAAATCAAGGATGCAGCATATTGTGCAGGAAACGGTGATGCAATATGTTACAACCAACATGATGAAACATATACAAGAGTACAATCTGTTTATATTACTAAAAATGATATCAACAAGATTATTGAATTAGTTAAGTAAAGGGTTTATATGAAACTAGCAATCACAGCTAATAATTATGAAAATGCAATTAAACTAATTAATCAAGGAACAGATGCAATAATTTTAAATATTGCTTCTTTTTCTTGTCGTAGTAACCATTACTTTAGCCTTCAAGAAATTAAAGATATTGTTGCTAAGAAACAACAAACTCAAGTATTTGTTCATTTATCTAATTTTATTTTTGATAATGAAATTAATGAATTAGAAAAAACATTAATTGCACTAAATGAACTAAAGATTGATAAACTAATGTTCAATGATTTTGCTATCCCTCAAATTTGTTTTGAACAAAAACTTAATAACTTGAAATTGCACTATCAATCAAATACATTATTTGTTTCATCTGCACAATATGATTTCTTTGTGGAAAACAATATTAAGTCTTACTCATTAAGCAATGAATTGTTTATTCAAGAAGTTGACCAGATTGCTCAAGCTAAACCAAAAGACTGTGAATTAATGATTCAAGTACAAGGGTTAAGTTTAATGATGTTTTCAAGATGAAAACTAGTTTCAAACTTCAAAAACTATGTTGAAGATGAATTAAATGAATACACTCCTGAGAAAAAGATTTTTATTAAAGAATGCAACAAAGTGTATCCAAATATTATTTATGAAAACCAATATGGTACTCATATGTTTTGCGGATATGAATTATGTTGTATTGAACTCTTAGAAAAATTAAAGAAGTTCAATATTGATTGATTAATGATTGACACATTTTTAATTGAAAATGTAGACATTGATTTAGTATATGCACAAATCTATAAAAATGCTATTAATGATTTAAATAATTCTAAAAAGTATTTAGAACAATTACAACAACATTCAAAACTAGAATTGTGTCCTGGGTTTTTAGGTGGTGTTGAATCAATTAAACATCTAAAGAAAATAAAGGAGAAATAGGATGAAAAAAATAGAACTATTAGCTCCAGCAGGAACTTTTGAAAAAGCCAAACTAGCATTAGATTATGGAGCAGATGCAGTTTTCTTAGGTGCTAAATCATATTCATTAAGAGCAAGAGCTTCTAACTTTAGCTATGAGCAAATTGATGAAATCATTAAATATGCACATACTAATAATAAAAAAGTTTATATTGTTGCAAATGTATTGTGCCACAACTTCTTAATTCCTCAGTTAGATGAATATTTAAAAACGATTACTAGTTTTAATCCAGATGGTTTTATTGTTGCAGATCCAACAATAATCTATAAACTTAAAAAAGATTATCCACAATTTGAAATTCATATTAGTACTCAACAATCGACAACTAATTCTAAAGCAGCATTATTTTGAAAAAGAAATCATGCAACAAGAGTTGTATTATCTAGAGAATTAAGTCTAAAAGAAATTGAAGATATTACAATCAATTTAAAAGATGCAATTGAACTAGAAGTATTTATTCATGGAGCGGTTTGTATCTCATACTCAGGAAGATGTATGATGAGCAATAACTTTAGTTTAAGAGATGCAAACGTAGGCGGTTGTGCACAATCATGTAGATGAGCATATGAAGTTCAAAATGAAGAAATCCATAATAAATCTAAATACTTTACAATGTCTGCAAAAGATATGGTTCAAGCTACTAATATTAAAGAATTAATGAGATTAAATATTGCTTCATTGAAGATTGAAGGAAGAATGAAATCTGAACACTATATTGCAACAGTTTGTTCTAGTTATAGACATATAATTGATGATACTAGTATAGCAAATGTTCAAAAGGAATTAAAAGAATTAGACAAGATTGCCAACCGTCCAACTGATACTGCATTTTTAAATGAAGAACCAGGTTATACAAAAATGCTATATCATGATGTACATGAGAATTTAGCACAAGATTATATTTTTATGATTAAATCTAAAAATATAGATGGTTCATTTAATTGTGTTGTTAAAAACAACTTTAATGTTGATACAAAAATTGAAATCTTCACAATTAATCAAATAATAAATAATAAGATCACTAAAATCATTGATGCTAAAACAAATGAAGAACTATTTGTTTGTCCAACACCAATGGAAGAGATCAATATTTATTTTGAACATGATATGGATTTAAAAAACATAAGTTTTGGTAGAAAGGTAAGAAATTAATATGAATAGTCCAATTTGAAAAAAAGAAGTTCTTCCTAAACTATTAGAAGTAGATAATGAATTTGATGCTAAATTAGTTTCAGATGAACTAAAAGAAAAATATGCAGAATCAAATGATATTGTAAACCAAGAAAAAGCTAACTATAAAAAGAACCACAATGAAGGCGCTTATGTAATGCTTTATTTATTTGGTTTGTTCTTTTCACTTATTTTGATTATTCCATTTTATTGAGCTTTCAAGAAGTTCAAAGAAATGAAAGCTAACAAAAAAATGTTGTTACAAAAAATCAAAGATGCAAAAGCAGCTAAAGTTGAAATTCATAAACAAATTATTCCGATGATTCCTTTTAATCGATATTATGTAGCGATGAGAGATGCCTTTGGTTGAGATGAACAAGGTTATGTGAATAGAGCTTTATTAAAAGAAATGAATGAATACACGAATTACAGATTATTTGATGAAGCAGCTTTACAAAACCAAAATAGTAATCTATCAAATACAACATGAACAATCAAGGATGATAAGATTATCATTAACGAAAGATTAAAAACTCACCAATTAATTAATAGAACATATTCTAATTCAATTACATTAACTAGAACTTATAGAAATGGTGATAATTCATATACAAGAAGTGAAACATTAACTGCATATGTTAATGAACCAGAACCTCAATTCTCAGGATATGAAAGAAACTATATCTTTACTACTTTCTGTGATCAATTACAATTTAAGATTGCAAGAACCAGAGAAGATAAAAAGGTAGTTAAGAAATATTTAACTGATCTTGAAAACCAAAACTTTGAAAAGAAAACAGATTTTGTTAGAAATGATGATGTTGGATTCAGAATGTTCTTTTCTCCGTTAGCCCAAGAATTGTTTTATGAAGAAATCAAGGATTGTAAACTAAACGATTTCCCTCCTGAATATAACTTCATTAAGATTCCTCATTTCCTAACAAGTGAATATGCTGTGTTCAAAAACGCTCTAGTTGTAGATACGCAAAACTTGATTAATAATTTCGCAACAAATGCAGAAATGAGTTTATCGACTTTTATTAACCAATTTAAACAAATCAATTTACAATACTTTAATAGTTTATTTAAATCAGTTATAGGATTATATATCTTTAACATTTATAACTCAGAAAACCATATGAGTATTATTGAAGAAGCTAAAAGACAACAATTCATTACAGATGGTTTAGTTAACTATGTTCCATTCTATATCTTAGATGAAATTGTTAATGTTAATTTAAACCCAATGGATACACCTTGTTTTAATATTTGTTTAGGTAATGAGAAAAACCATCAAGGTAATTCTTATAACTATTCTTATTTATCAGGATTAGCTTATAAAAAGCTTTCTAGAACATCTGTTCAAAGTGTGTATTCAAGTTTATATGGAAGATATTATAATATCTCTGTTCCTTATTTTGAATACATTCCTCAATACAGAAATCATCATATGTTCTTTGAACATTATAAAACTCCATTCAAATTAAAAACAACTGAATTAAATTGAGTTGAACAAGCGGTAACTAATTCACAAAAGATGTATGAATTAGTTGAACAAAATAAAGATCTAATGATTACTATTGATAAAGGAATTATAGCTATCTTAGCTCCAGATAACTTTAATAGAGTTGAAGATATTCCAATGTTGTTTAATGATATCAAACAAATCATTAATGAAACATCATTTGATGTACAACAATAGTTAGTTAGATGATGAATAGTGGTGAAAACAATCGAAGATAGTTCGATTGTTTTTATTTACTTCCTAATTTCCAAAATACAACAAGGATTAAGATGGGTTGATTATTGGGGATTGGT
>JAHHTF010000015.1 GCA_020024775.1 Ureaplasma sp.
ATAAGTCCTTCGGGGCTTATTTTTTCTTTTAATAATGTCATTGTTATTTATTTTGTGTTAAAATAATAATAAGGTAGGTAAGTACAATGAAAAGAAACACAAGAACACTTGCAAAATATTTGTTTAGTAAAGGAATAGAATCATCTTTGAAAATTCAAAAGATGTTATTTTTCTTTAGAGTTGAAGAGCTACAATCAAACAAATTAAAAAATTCATTTTTTCAGGAAAAAGATAATTTTGAAGCATGAATTTATGGCCCAGTTAATACTGATAGTTTTTGTTATATGAGAAATTATTTTTCAGGTGATGATGAAAAAGAAGCTTACCTATTAACGCAAAAAGAAATCAAACAGATTGACAAGCATTATGGTCGTTGATTTGAAAAATACAAAAATTTAACACCTTCGGAATTAGTTAGTTTAAGTCACAAAAATCAATCATGAATAAATGCAAGGGTTGGTTTAGGTATTAATGATATTTGTAAAAAGAAAATGTTAGAAGATGAAACATTTACAACCTTTGCAGAATAATCATGAAATTAAATTTAGGATTATTGAAATTTCATTATTTTGAATATCATAAATCGATTCATAATATGACAATGAAAAAAGAATTTGAATCTATTAAGAAATCTGTTTTTGTTGATTCAGAAAATTCTTTAAAACAAATATTTAGAAAATTAAAAAAACATGATAGTATCGAAACGTTGAAGGATAAGCTACTACGTTTTCATAAAATTGAAGACAAGCAAAATTATAATCATAAATATATTTCGCTCTATTAGTCAATTTGGTGGTGTTTTTTTTAGTTCTTATAGTAGAATTAAATAAATGTTGCAAGGAATAATATGCAAAGCGATAAAAGAATATGAGAATATAACAAACTTAATTTATCAAATGATGAATACAATAAATTATCAAAAGCGAAATCAGATAGAGATGAATTAATAATCTTATTTAAAATAATAAAATCAAGAGGATGAATTCATTATGACAGAACTCAAGGAAAAAGTGATGGTTTATTAGGAAATGTTTTTGAAGACCTAATTGGTGTAAAAGAAAATAATATAAAAGGTGCCGATTATTATTCATACGAAATTAAAACTAAAAATGATTATAGCTCAGCCAGTTTAGTTTCGTTATTTGGATATTGTATTGGTAGTATCCCTTCTGCTAATACATCAATAAGAGAAGAATTTGGTGTAGTTGATGATAAATCATTTAAAAAAATATTTAACTCTACTGTTAAGTATATGGAGTGAAATAATCATAGAGGTGGTCATAATTTTAAACTTGAAAGAAATCAAGATAAGTTATATTTAAGAGTTAAAAAAACTATTGATGATTACTCGGTTGACAATGATCGTTTTTATTGAGAAGAAGATGAAATTGAAAGAAGGTTCTGTAAGATAAAAAATGTATGTTATGTTGAAGGTGAAATTGATACAAAGTTCAAGAGAGTAAAATATAACAAAATGACTTTATATGAAGAGGCTAATTTCGATAAATTTTGAGAACTTATCAAAACTAAAGATATTGTTATGGATTTTAGAATAGGGGTTTACAGAGTAGGCAAAAATGCTGGTAAATCACATGATCATGGTAGTGGGTTTAGAATTAAAGCAAATAAAATTCCAGAATTATTTGAATCAAAAAAAGAATTTCAGTAGTTATTTATTACTGAAATTCTTTTAATCTCTCTACAGAAATATCTAAATATTGCTTTAAAAGCTCAATGCCTATATAGCTTCTATTATTTTTTAAACTACAAAAACCTGTTGTTCCAGTGCCTGAGAACGGATCAAGGATAACATCTTCATCGCTAGTAAAATTAAGGATAATATTTTCAATCAATTCTTCAGGAAATGTTGCAGAATGGTTTTTCGAAACACTTCTACCTCTTTTTATATTTCAAACATTATTAAGCATTCCTCTTCCAAATGAAGCATTTTTAAATTGTCGACTCATTGCATCAGTTTTATCTTTAGTGAATATAATTATGTATTCATAAACACTGTTCATGACTTTTTCAGCCATCGCCGGTTGTCCAGTTACTTTATTTCAAATAATAACTTCTTTTATATTCTCGTTGAATTCACCCATAAGTCTATACAATGCTCTTTTGTTGCCAGTGACTGGTTGTATGATATAAAAAACGTATTTCTTTGTAATTCTAAGTAATTCATTTAATACATTTTTGTGAAATTCAAAATATTGTTCCATTGGTATATTATCATCGAACCCTTCGTATTTAGTTGAGAATTCCTTAACTATTTGTCTTGAACAATATTTTCCTCCTCTAATTCTTAGGTTCATATTATATGGAGGTGATGTAATGACATGATCTATAGAATCACCTTCCATCTTTTTTAATTCAGTTAAACAATCTCCTAAAATAAGTCTTTTCATCTTTCCCTCTCTTATTTTTATCAAATATTTTACATAATTATTTTACTAATATAATCCATTAATGTTATATTTAAAACTTTTAGTTTGACATTATATTCAAGTAATCTATATGTAATAATAAAAAATTTAATTACAATATAGCTTTTATTATTGTGATTATAGCATAATTTTATAGAATAATCAATAGAATAATTTCACTTTTTATTTAAAAAAATCTTCCAATATTGTATTCACTACTTTACTATCACTCATATTCTTTTATTTGGTTATTTTTTTAACTTTTTCAACCAAAGATGACTTAATATTGTAATGAACCGATACTGTTAAATCTTTCTTTTCTTTAATATCAAAAATATCTTTTTTCATAACATAGATTATAGCATAGTATTCTTACATAAAATAACATTGCTTAAAATATCGCTTTTACATAGTAAATTGAAAATAACCACCAAATTGACTAATAGAGCGATATATTTTATTATGCATTATTAAAACAGTATATCCACATTTACATAATGATTTATGTCAAATGTTCGAATACTTAAAATTATCAGATGTAGAATTTTACCAATGTAAAATTAATAAAGGTATTAGGTTGATATTTACCATCAATGAGAATAATTTAACTGGTGGTGAATCAGTGTTTATACCATTATTATTAGATTTAAATCATGTGATATATCGTGATGAAACATATGATTCAAATTTTAAATCATTAAATTATAAATGGGATTTAAAGTCTGAGCAAAATTTTATCAAGCAAGAATTATTAGATTCAATTTAAAAATAGAATTAGTTGATCAAGGGGGTATTCCTAAGATTACTAATTCTATTTTCAATTATGATTTATTCAGTGAAAGCTTCAACAATTTCCCCACCACCCAAACATTTCTTGTTTTGGTACAAAACACAAAATTGCCCTGGTGTGATATTCTTTTGTTTCGGATAATGAATAATTAATTCATTGTTATTACCAAAAGTTACATCTACTTTTTGAAGTGCTTGACGGTGTCTAAATCTTGCTGTAATATGTTTGAATTTATTAGGTTTAAATATTCAATTAAACTCTTTTATTTTGCAACAATTAGTTTGTAAGTATTTTTCTTCTAAACTATCTGGAGCTACATAGATAGTATTATTTTCTTTTTTAGCAACAAAGTATTTTTCATTCATCCCAGAAAGGTTTAATCCTTTTCTTTGACCCAATGTATAAAAACTAGATCCATCATGTTTTCCTACTACTTTATTAGTTGTGATATCTATAATATCACCAGGAACATCATTCACATAATTACTTAGGAATTTCTTTAGGTTTCTTTCGCCAATGAAACATATTCCTGTGGAATCTTTTTTGGTTGCATTAGGTAGGTTGAATTTTAATGCTAGTTTTCTAACTTGTGGTTTAGTTAAATTAGCTAATGGGAACATTGATTTACTTAATTGTTCTTTGTTTAAATTGCACAAGAAATAAGTTTGATCTTTGTTGTCATCTTTATTTCTTATTAAAAAGACTTCATCCTTAGTTCGTTTTAATTTTGCATAATGTCCAGTAGCAATATAATCTGCATTAAATTCTTTAATAGCATATTCTAAGAATGCTTGGAATTTAATATATTGATTGCATAAGATATCTGGATTAGGTGTTAAATTATTTGAATACTTATTTAAAAAAGTAACAAACACATTGTCTCAATACTCTTTAATAAAATCCTTTTTATATAAAGGGATATTTAGAAAGTCGGCCACTTTTTTTGCATCATCGAAATCAATTTGTGCATCACACTTATCATGATGAGATTCATAGTTGTTTTCATTGTTGACTATTGAATCTCAATTTTGCATGAATACAGCAATTACATTGTAACCTTGTTTCTTTAATAGTGCAGCACTAACTGCACTATCTACACCACCAGATAAACCTAAGACAACAGTTTTATTTTTGTTTTTATTAATCATTCACTAAGGTACCATTTAATGAGAATCTAGAAGCTGAATCAATTTTAACTTTAACAATATCTCCAACTTTAGCATTACCTTCAAAGTTGACTACTTTTCATTGTTCTGAATAACCAGTTAAAACATTATCATTTGTTTTAGAAGGTCCTTCTACCAATACTAATAAAGTTTCACCAACTAGTTTTTCATTGTTTTCTTTTGCGTATTTTCTAACTAGTTCATTTAATTGTTCTAGTCTTTCTTTTTTTGTTTCTATGTCAATTGAATCTGGAATCACTGCAGCAGGAGTTCCTTGTCTTGGTGAATACACAAAACAATAAGCATTATCAAATTTAACCTTATTATATAGTTCTAATGTATCTAAGAATTGTTCATGTGTTTCATTTGGGAAACCAACAATGATATCAGTACTAATTGAAACATTAGGAATGTTATCACGGATGTATTGGATTTGATCTAGATAATCTGCAATCTTCATCTTTCTATTCATTTTAGTTAATACATCTTCGTTACCTGATTGGATGGGAAGGTGAATGAATGGCATAATGTTCTTGTGTTTTTTCATTACATCGATGATAGCGTTGTTTCAATCAAAAGGGTTAGAAGTTGTGAATCTAATTCTTGGTATATCTAATTTTGCAACATCTTCTAATAAGTCTCAGAACTTGTAATTTTCATTTTCAAAATCTTTTCCATATGAGTTTACATTTTGACCCAATAGAGTAATTTCTTTAAATCCTTTACTAATTAAATCTTTGATTTCTAAAATGATATCATCTTTTCTACGGCTTCTTACTTTACCTCTTGTGTATGGAACAATACAGTAAGTACAGAACTTGTCACAACCATACATGATGTTAACTCAAGCTTTTAAATCTGAGTCTCTTGTGACAGGGACATTTTCAATAACATCTCCCTCTTTAGATCAGACCTCAACAACTGTTTCTTTTGAGAATAAAGATTGTTCGATTACTTGGGGCAATCTATGGATATTATGGGTTCCCAAAACAAAGTCAACATTGTCATAGGTGCTTAGGATTTTATTTACAACAACTTCTTCTTGACTCATACAACCTGTGATTCCAAGAATTAAGTCAGGTTTATTATTTTGCAATCTCTTTAAGAAACCAATTTCACCAAACACTTTGTTCTCTGCATTTTCTCTAATTGCACATGTATTTAATATAATTAAATCAGCTTCTTCAATCTCATCTGTTCAAGTATATTTTAGAATTTCTAAAATTCCCTTCATTGTTTCTGAGTCTCTGACATTAGATTGACAACCATATGTTCTAATGTGATATTTTTTGTTAATTCCTATGTTTTCGATGTTCTGTGGAATAGAAAAACAATCATTAATTATGGATGACTTTTCCATTCTTTTTCTAGCCTTATTTAAGTCAGGCATAAAATATTTACTATAATCTTTAGTCATGGTGCTCCTTTTAGTTTAAAATAACATACTTTATTTTATTATTATTTTTAAAAAATGCTAAAATATATAAAGTAAAATAAATAAGAAAGGGAATTAAAATGGGTTCTAGAGTTGCCAAATCTGTTGTAGCCAGAATTTTCATCATTTTAAGTTTCGTTCTTTGTCTAGCAGCAATCGTATTTATTAGTGCTGGTAGCTTATTCAAATGAACGGATGAAAAAGCTGGTATAACATGAGGTATGTACTTAGTTAATGTGCTAAAACCGACAGAATTAGTTTCAAAACATTACTTATCAATTCCTGGGTGAACTTCAGTAGTTGCTACAGCTGCAGCATTGTTATTATCATCAATCACTGCTGGTTGTGTTAAAGCCGCTGATTACTCAATTGGTAAAAATGATTCAATGGCTAATATGCTAGTTGCATTAATCATCTTAATGCTAATTATTTTCTTGTTTGCCTTCTTAGACAAACCTGATTTAATTACATATAAAGATCCAATCAAAAATGTAACTTCAGTTTCATTATTCGGAACATCTGGTGCTTACTGAATATCTAAAAATGATATGACAGTATTTAAAGAAACAAGAACAATCGCCGGATGAGTGTTCTGTGGTGCTGCTGCTGGATTCAGTGGTATTGCTGCAGTTTCAACAATTGTAGTTTTATTTAAAGCTATTTTTGCAAGAAACCACGATAAATAATATTAAGGGGAAAAAAAGAGGATGCAAATCCTCTTTTTATATAAACATTTTAATTCTTTCTATTTATTTCATTCCTTATTCAACCACGTAGAATAATAATTGTTTCCACTATCAATCTCATAATAGTTATATTTAATATTGTCATTTCAAAGAATTTCTTTATTGTTAACAACAAAATTATGATCTAATAAAATGCAATTTTCTTTTTTAGAATACATGATAATATTGTTAATAGAATTCATTGCATTATTGATTGTTATTCAGCTGAATGAATTACTAGAATCGGGTTTTATGTATATAACAGAATCAGTTTCTAAAGTAATGATTATTTTATAATCTATGTTATGATTTGGTTTTAAAAAAGTTTGCATAAATCCATTGACATCAACAGCTGTTTCTCAGATGTCTTTAGCCTGATTTGAATTAATTGAAGATAATTCTAAACAACCATATATTTTGTTGTTTTGGACATTTATATTGTTGATGTGGTGCTTCTTGAAAATACTAAGAATATTATCCTGAAATAACTTAATAACATCAAAAGAAGAAATCCTATTTTCAGCCTCCCAAAGATCTAATTTATTTTTTATTTGAATGAATATAGTTGATATCATTGCAGAATCAGATGTTACTAGATTAGAATGATCTTTAATATCAAATAGTTTATTTTCTAAAGACATATTTAAATCTTTCTGGATTCTAATTCTGTTTGAGATAACAATAAGAAATCTTCTAATTTAATAAATTCAAATACACCGTTTTTATAATTTAAATCTCTAGTGATAATAATTACTTTATAGTCTTTGAATTCTTTATATTCGTCTATTAGTTGATTAATATGGTTAATTAGTTCATCAGGATTAATATCTAAACTATATTTACATTCAATTAAAATCTTTTTGCTTTGGATTACAAAATCAATTTCTTTTTCATTAGTATCCCTATAATAAAATATTTGATTAGGCCCTAATTCCTTGTTGTATAAATAATCTAGTTTGTTGAAGACAATATTTTCAATAAGACTTCCTAAAAGGTTGTTATTTAATGTTTTATATTCATTAAAATAACTAATCATTCCTTTATCTTCATAATATATCTTTTCTTTTCTATTAGAATTTTTATCTTTATATTTAGGAAGAAAATGCACTAATTGAGCATTCCTCATCATAATAAGATATTCTTTAGCTGTTTGTCTTGTGATGTTTTTGTTCTCTAGTCTAGAGATAACTATTTCATTCCCAATATAATTGTTAACATCTTCCATAAATACATTAAACTTACTATGATCTATTTTGTTTTTATAATCATCCATTATAATCTTGTCGATAATTGATGCTTTTACTAATTCGATATATTGAACAGAACTGGATTGATATAAAGGACTTTTAGGATATGAACCATATTTTAAATAAGTTTCTAAATCATCATCGTTTCATATTTCTTTGTATTCTGAATACAATAATGGTTTAATAAAATATGTCTTCATTCTTCCGACCATTATCTCTTTGCTTAATGCATAAGCATTAGAACCAGATACAATGAATCTAGCAGAATTATTTAAGTCAATGGCTGTTTGTAAGAAATTAGATCATTCATCTAGTTCTTGAATCTCATCTAATACAATTAGCTTATATTTTTTAGATGTAATCTCTAATAATAATTCTTTTCTTTTATCATTTAGATTATTAATACTTTTAAGGTTAATATAAAATATTTTTTCTTCATCAGTTAATGTATTATCAATCTTTATACTAGAATCATTGGATTTAATATGTTCATCAAAATATCATTTAGCTAGTTGCAACATTAAAGTTGTTTTTCCAACTTGTCTTAAACCAACAAGACATAGGTTGATGTGTTTAAAATCGTTTTTTAGTATTTCAAAAATTTCTCTTTTGTAAGAGATGTTATTATCAATATTTAGTAATTGTTGTCTATATTCTTTTAAAAAACTTTCCATAATACCTAATTATATCATTGTTAAGTGCATTTAAGAAAAAATTGTTAAGTCTACTTAACATATATAATTTATTATTTTTTGAAAATATTTTTTGTTTCGGTATATAATATACACATTCACAATATTATTAATAAATCCCCTCGGTGCAAGTACCGAAGGGATTTTCTTTGTATATATTAGTTTCTAATTCCTAATTCTTTTAAGATAGAACGGTATCTTTCAATATCAGTTCTTTCTAAATAAGATAATAGATTTTTTCTTTTAGCAACTTTAGTGTATAAACCTCTTTTAGAGATCATATCTTTTTTGTTGCTAATTAAGTGAGTAGTTAATGCTTTAATTTCAGCTGTTAAGATTGCAATTTGAACTTCTGTTTTACCAGTGTTTTTTTCACTACCACCAAATTTTACAATTAAGTCTTTTTTAGTTTTACTAGAAATCATTTTTTCTCCTTAGTATGATCAAACAAAGTTAAATGGTTGATTAGTCTATGTTAACAATGTGTAATCTTTTTAAATAATAACTATATAATTGCAAAGATAATGATTAACCCTAAACAGATAAACAATATTGTTAAATATAAAACAAGATTGATGTTGAATCAGTTAGCTCTACTTTTAACTGGTTTATCTTGGTAATCTCTAGGGTTAGGGATTTTTTTTAATTCTTCAATTACTTCACAATTTGCATTTTGTTTTTGGTTATCGTTCATTGTTTACTTTACCTATTTGTTAAAGATTTTTTTATCATTGTAAACACCACATGATGGGCAAACACGGTGAGGTAATTTGTTAACACCACAGTTTTTACAAGTCATAACTTTAGTTTCTTCTAAGAAATGGTGGCTACGACGCATACCTTTTCTTGATTTACTTACTCTTCTTTGTTGTACTGACATTGAATTTCTCCTTATATAAAAATATTTTCAAAAACAAATACTTTAATATTTTATATTATTTTCTTTAATATGTGAACTTTTTATGTCTTTTAGGTATCAAAAGAATTAAAAGTTTGATGATAAATTCACAAAGTAAAGAATCTAATGTTGTTTGTTATATAATTAAATCCATTAATAGAATTTATTCTATTATCTATCAAAAAATGTAAAGAAGACTAAAAGTTTTTTTGAAAGGAGAGAAATGATGAAATCAAAAAAGAAAATAATTTATTCAACAGTTGCATCACTTACTGCATTAGCTGTTATTACACCTGCAGTTTTATGTGCAATTAAATATAAACATCATACTGCTGAAAATAATGAGATTTCATTATATTCTAGAACAACACCATTCACTAAACCAACTACTTTAGAACAATTAAGACAAGCAGATCCTAATGACATTGCTACATTAAACAAATATGATAGTAGAGATTATCATATTGTAAGTTATCCTAAAAACCAAGGTAGTGAAGGTTTATGTTGAACATATGCAACAGCAGCCGCTTCCGAAACTTCACTAATGAGAGAAGGATTAGCTCCACAAGATGATCCAAATAATAAGTGAAACACAATTGATTTGTATGAACATAATATTGATTATGGTACAAATGATAGAAATTCACACTTTGATAAATTAGGATTAAACCCAGAAGATAACTGAACTGGAAGACATGGAGTAGGAGGTGTTGTTAATAAAGTAGTTGCTGCATTGCAAATGTGAAACTCTCCTATTGATATTAATGTTCATCCATACACACCAAATAAAGGTTACGTATATGTAGACCCAGATTATTTATTAGAGAATGCTGAAAGAATTCCTAATACAAAATCATTAGCAGATCAAATCGGTTGAGACAATACTATAAATGAAATGAAAAGAATGATTGCTAAGTATGGTGCATTAACGTGTAGTTATACAGCAATGGGAACTTTTGATTACACTAATACAAACTATAAAAGTTCAAATGATGCAGGACATGCTGTAACTATTGTTGGTTGAGATGATAGTATTCCTAAAACAAATTATAAAGGTAAACATGCATCCAGAGATGGTGGTTGAATTATTAAAAACTCTTGAGGAGAAAAAGATAATTTTAATGGTTACTTCTATATGAGTTATGACTCAGAAGTGTTTGATGTAATTGGATTAGATTATGCTAATAAAACCGAATATCAAAACAATTACTATTATGATACTTCCACAATTGATAGTGACCTTGGTGCTGGTTTAAATGAAACAACTGCAGCAGTAGTGTTTCCAGTTAATAAAGCTAACTTTAATAGAGTTGAACAATTAAAAGCAGTTAACGTTGGTTTTAAAGGAAGAAATGTTACTGTTAAAGTAGATGTATATAAAGATGTTGATGTTGACTATACAGATCCTAAGAGTTTAAATAACCAACCAACTAAAGGAATCAAAGTTGCATCTGCTAGTGGGTTCTCAGAACATGGTGGGTACATTACATTAAAATTAGATAATCCAGTGGATTTAGAATTTGGCACAAACTTTAGTATTGTAGCAACAGTTTCTAATTTAGATAATGATGCAACAATTTTATACTCAAATGATAGGTCTTCTGATAATATGACTTATTTCAAAAATAGTGATGGGTTATGAGAAAATGCAATGACTCAATCATTAGGAGCAGCCGCTAGAATCAAAGCATTCACTACCGAAACGAAAATTCCAAATGCTGTAGAAACTAATGATTTGAAATATGCAGAAGTTTCACTAAACAGAAAAGTTTACAACTATGCTGATTATGATAATATTCCGAAACCAATGGGAGTTGTGTTAGGTAATAAAACATTATCACCTGATGATTATGATGTATTATATGAACCAGAAGTAATTACTGCAAAAACTACTACAGCTGCTGATAATCAAATTATTGGTAGAGGGACAATGGTCTTAAAAGGTAAAGGTCAATATGATGGAACTTTTAAAAAGATTCCTTATAAATTAATGATTGGTTTAGCACCTAATATTCAAGGGTTAGGAACATACGAAGATGACCCATATTATGGTTCTAAATCTAATTACATGCAATTAAATATTCCATCTAATGCTAAAACCTATAGAGATATTATTTTACCTTATGGTTTTAGTTGAGAAGGTGTTAATTTAGATGATCCTATCTCGGAAGATAAAGGGGATTTAACTTATAATGAACCAGATGCAAATTGATATAGACGTACTTATTTCCCCTCACAAAGATTAACATTCAATAGAGTAACAACTCCTATTGTTCCAACAGAGTTACCTACACCACCATTTAGTTCAGAAATTGTTCAAGAAGAAGAATTTAAATCATTATCATTAAGTTTAAACAAAGCAGAATACAATGAAAATGAAACTATTATTGCAAATGCTTCAACAATATTTAACAATGTTGTGACACCAACCGATTTAGTTTATCATTGGAAAATTGATGGAGCTGATTTACCAAACTCTAACAACTCTTCAAGTGTTGAATTACTTGCAAAACCTGAATACAATAATAAAGTATTAAGTGTTTCAGTTGAATACAAAAACAAAGCAAAAACTGCATCAACAGTTATTCATATTAAACAAAATGATATTAAACCTAATCCAATTGAACCATCAGAACCAATCACACCAGTTCCTAGTGATGATAGATTAGATAGTGTAGTAATTGAATTACAACAACCAAAACCTAATTCAAATACACTTACAGCTATTGCTAATGTTTTTGGCAACATTAAATCTAATGTTCAATATGAATGATATTTAGATAACAATCTAATTTCAAAGCAATCACAAATAACAATTCCACTAAAACCAGAATACAACAATAAAGAATTAAAATTAATTGCTAAACACAAAAGTGGTAATGCCCAAGCCACACAATTAATTAGCATTCCTGAAATCAATGTAGAAGAACCAATTAATAATGGTAATAAGAACCAAGGTTTAGATACAAAAACAATTGCAATCATAGCAAGTGTATTATCTGTTGCAGTAGTTGCTTCAGTTACTGCTACTACAGTGGTTCTTGTTAGAAAAAGACAACTTAAAAAATAATTTATTTTCTTAGACATATCATGAATTTCATGATATGTTTTTTTTGATACCCCCTCTTTAACTTAATACACTGTAATTGAAGAACCGCCCTTATTACAATTCAATCAAAGACGGAATAAGATTAGTGAACACAAGAGTATTTAACACATTAGAAAAAGTCATAGAAGACACTACCCGTTTCTATGACTTACCTAAAAAATTATGAAAATCCTCTTACACTAATAATATCTCTGAAAATTTTAATTCAGTTTTTAGAAGATTCTCTCCGTCAAATACTTGTTTTAAAGATCTAGATTCTGTACTTCTAACTACCAACCTAGTTACATTAAATTTGAATTCGAAATATAAAAGTTTTGACTTAATTTAATTATATAATAATTTTTAGTATTTCGTGTGTTCATTTTGAATGAAATTTAACAAGTTGTGTAATTACTTAAAACACAGAAATTAGAGTGCTATCGTTTTTATATTTTGTGCATCATCGATGAGCTAAAAACAACGTCATTAAAGAAAAGATTTGATTACTGAATTTTTTCTTAGTATTCAGATATTTAATAATTTATTATTACTTATTCTAATTAATTTATAATTTGTCATTAAAATAACTAATCATTTTATTCTTTTTGTGCTATTATTTACTATGTAAAGGTAAAGAAATTAATATATTGTGAATTATATTACTATTTAAATTTATAGAATTTAAGAAGTTTACAAGGAAATTAAAGAAGGAATTTATTTATGAAATTAAAATCTAAAATTATTGCAGGAGTATTCGGTGCAGTAGCTTTAGCTGCAGTTCCTGTTTCTATTGCTTTATCTACTACTTCTTGTGGTAGTAGTGGTGAAGGATCATCAAACAGTAGTTCTGATGGTTCTGGTTCAGGTCCAGGTGTTGAAGAAAACAACAACCCTAGCCAACCTAACAAACCATCTACAGGCGTAGGATCTGGTGGGGCTGATATTATTGGTCTAACTAAACCTATTCCAGGTGTTATTGTTAATGACGCATGAACATTAGGTATGCAATTTACTAAGAATGGTTTTACATACCAAATCATTGAAAACCCTAACTACTTTGTTCCAGAATATGGATACATGTTAGTACAACCTAAATATGCATTGAAAGTAGTTGCTGCTAACCCTGGTGTTGTTATGTTAGACAAAATTGCTGACAACAACGCAACAGGTGTTGTTCAATATGATGACAACGGTAACTTTGGTAGAGTAGCTTTACCAGTTACAGTAATTGGTGCAAATGTTTTAGCAAATAAAACTATTGGGGAACCTAACAGTGAACAAGAAATCATTATTCCAGACTCAGTTTATGAAATTGACTCTGGTGCATTCAACAACATTAAAAACCCAATTAAAAAAATTACATTAGGGAACTCATTAAGAACTATTGAAACTAATGCATTCTCTAACTTAAAATACAATGGAAGATTAATTTTCCCTCAAATTACAGAAAACATTAATGCAAGTGCATTCTCTAACACTCCATTCTCTGGAGAATTAATGATCCCACCTGCAACTCATACAATTGGCGAAAATGCATTTAAAGGATGTTCAGGATTCTCAAGTATTAAATTCCCTGAAAATTTAAACATCATCCAAAATGGTGCTTTCCAAGATTGTAAAGGTTTAACAGGAAAATTAATTATTCCATCGCACACAGTTCAAATTGGAAACTATGCATTTGCAGGATGTACTGGATTCCCAGCACAATCTGTTTATGTTGAAAGTAACTGTTTATCTTCAATTGATAAAAATACTCAAGTTCCTTCAATTGTTTGAAAATCAGTTTCTCAAAGACCAGCAGATGAAACTCCAACTGCTAATGACTTTACTCCAAACTTATTACCTCAATCAGCACCTGAACAACTTCCAGACGGTAACCCAATCCCAGGTGTAATTGTTAATGATAACTGAGCTGTTGGTGAAACATTCGAAAAGAATGGGTTCACATATAAAATCATTAACAACCCAAGCTACACTGTTCCTCCATATGGACAAATGATGTCTACACCTAAATTTGGTCTTAAATTGATCAAAGCAAACCTTGGTGTTGTTAAATTAAATCAATTAGCTGAAGACAATGAAACTGGTGTAGTAAGTTATTTACCTGATAAAACAAGAGGTCAAATTGCTTTACCATTAGTTGAAATTGCTAGTGCAGCATTTAACCCTACATTTACAAACCCGATGGGTTTTGGACCAGGTATTACAATTGGTGATGGTGCAGACCAAGAATTAATTATTCCTAACTCAGTTGTAACTATTGGTGACACAGCTTTTGCTAACATTAAAAATAAGATTACAACATTTAGATTATCATCAAGCTTAAAAACAATTGGACAAACAGCATTTGCTGGATTACTATATAATGATACACTTGTGTTACCAAGTACATTAGAATCAATTGGAGCTAAAGCATTCACTACTTCTCAAATTACTGGAACATTAACTCTTCCTCCAAAAATGAAAAATGTAGAATACCAATGTTTCTACAACACTAACCTTACTGGTGTAACATTAAACGAAGGATTACAACAAATTGGTCAAGGTGCTTTCTGTGCTACTATGTTAACTGGAACATTAGTTATTCCAGATTCAGTTATCTTAATTGATAGCAAAGCATTCTATGGTAACAAATATGCTCCTCAAACTGTATATATTAATGAAAAATGTACAGTTAATGACCCACAAGAAAAAAACCTTGTTTTCACACCAAAAATCTAATATATTTTTAGAATATTAAAGATGCATCAACAATTTGGATTTATTCTAAGTTGTTGTGCATCTTTTTAAAGAAGAATTCAAATGAAAAAAAGCAAAATTATATTACCAATTATATTTTCATTATTTACTACTATAGCAATTAGTGTCCCACTAGTTTCTTGTGGTACTACTCAACCATCAGATCCAATTGAAGAACCACAAGTAGATAATGGTAATGAACCAGAAGATACAACATCTGGAGAATTACAAAGAGCTTTACCTACATCGATTAATGAAGGTGTGATAAAAAACTTGGTTTTACAAATGTGACCTAATTTCTTTAGTACTTCAGGTGCATCTGCTAAGATGTTAATTGATAAAAACCATTTACAATTTAAAGAAAAAATCACGGCTAACTTTAGTAAGGTATTTTCTAATTATCCACCTGAACTTAAAAATATTATTGAATATCAAAAGTACGAATTAGTAACTGATTTAAGTAAGGATAATATTGTAACCATAGAATTTAAGAATATTCCTGTTTATAATGCAGATGGAGTTTTATTAAATGATGGTAGTTTAGTTGAAAAACTATCTGGGTTTAAATATTATGAACCTTTACCTATTCCACCACCTATTGATGGCCACCCAAGGCTAATGATAGGTTCTAAACAATTAAATGAAATTAATCAAATCATTACAAGTACATTCCAAACAGCACATACTTATAAAGAGATTGGTAGACTTGGACCAACACTAGTTAAGAATTTAAATGCTAGTAATGTTGCACAACAAAAATCAATTAAATTCAAGGATGCTTGATTTGAAGAAGATTATAGTCCTGTCAATAATTACAAAAAATTTAAAGCATCGATTCTAACCCAATTACCAGGTAACAATTGATTAGGGATTGACCCATCTGGAGATGGGATGGGTTATAGTGTAAAAGATGGTTTTACATTAATTACTCCACCATTTGCAAGTAGCATTAGTAATAGTAATATGTTAGCACCAGACCCTAATTATGCTCATATTACTGAAATGCCACAAACATTAGAACAACTAAGAAATACTGACCCAAGATCACTTACAGAACTTAAGATCTATGATTCAAGAAAATATCCTATTGTAACACAACTGAAAGACCAAGGAAAAGAAGGTATTTGTTGATCATATGCAACAATGGCAGCTTCTGAAACATCAATTCTAAAAGATGGTAATGATGTTGCTAGTGACTATAATGTAAATAACCTTAATTTAGATCCACAAAACTTTGACTATGATACATCAGTTTACAAACCAAATGCAGACCCATTAAATAATAATCCAGGTGATAATCATGAAATCAAAACAGTGGGTAGTGGTTATTTGTGTACATCTGCTGTAATTGGATTACAAAGATGAATGGGACCATCAATTAAGTCTAGTGCTGAATCATATGCTTTCTTACCCCAAGTAGCTAATCTAGAATCTTTTGAAAATGTTTTTAATCCAACTACAGAACAAATCAAAATGTTAGTTGCTAAATATGGTGCTTGTTCAATAGCATTCCATTCTTTTAAGAATATGACTAAGTATCAAAACATCTATAGTCCTAAACCTCCAATCAATCACTCTGTTACAGTAGTGGGTTGAAACGATACAATACCTGTTAAAGATTTCTGACCTTCGCAACCATCTAGACCAGGTGGGTTTATTGTTAAAAACTCATGAGGCCCACAAGCCCACAAAGGAACAGGATACTTCATTTTATCTTATGACTCGTTCATCCAATCAGCATCTGCTGTTAAATATTCTAAGTTCAATGAATACAATAACAACTACTACTATGATTCATTCATTGATGAAGTAGCAGGGGGATATGGTGAAAAGGCTGCTAATATTTATTCTGCTAAAAAAGCAAGTAAGAATACAACTGAATTACTAAAAGCAGTTAATGTTATTTCTAATGATAGTGATATGGCTGTAGGTATTAAAATATACAGAAATCCAACATTAGATAATCCAGAATCTGGAACATTAGAATATATGGGTAGTGATTATTTTAGAACATTAGGATCACACACCATTAAATTAGATAATCCAATTCAATTGTATCCTGGGGATACTTTTAGTATTGTGATTACACCTAAGGATGGTTCATTATGTGTTTCTAATGGTGAAACATCAACTAATGATTTATCTTACGGTTGTTTCCTTGGTAGATGAGAAAACATTAGACAAACAAGAAAAAAGGTAGTAAGAATTAAAGCATTTACTCAATCATCTCAAAACAATACATATTCTTTATCTAAATCTAATTTGATTCAAGATGCTGATATTGATTTAAAAATAATTAATGATAAATTAGTTCCAACAGTTAGTTTAAATAATCAACAACTAATTAGAGATATAGATTATTCATTACAATATAATCATCAAACTAAAATGATGAAAGTTATTGGATTAAATGATTATCATGGAGCTAAAGAAGTTAAATTCGATTTAAGTCCTAGAATTCAATCAACTTCAGCTTCATCTTGAACTATTAATGAAACAATGAACTCTATTAAGTTAGCAGGTCAATATCTAGCTAAATTTAATAGAAACAATTCATAGTATATAAAACATCTGATAAGTACAAATAACTTGTTAGATGTTTTTTATTTGAGTTTAATGGCTTATTAGGGTTAAGAGATTTTGTATTATCGGGTAATTAGGAAATTTTGTGGGAACCGAAAAGAAGGGACCCACTTTTTCTATG
>JAHHTF010000016.1 GCA_020024775.1 Ureaplasma sp.
TTGAATACAAGAAAAAGGTTTTAAATATTTAGTCCAGTGATAGGGGATATGTCTAAACACAGTCAATGTGTTTCTTTTTGTTTTAATTATAGGAGTAATTAAATGGAAAACTTAGAAACAATAATTCAAGATTTCAAAACTAAATTAAATGATAAACAATTCAAACCAGAAGATATTGAGTTTGTATCTAGAGCAATTGATTTTGCAAAAGAAAAACATAAAGATCAAAAAAGAAAATCAGGTGAACCTTATTTTATTCACCCTATGGAAACAGCAATGTATCTAATGGATTGAGGGATGGGTGTTGATACAATAGTTGCTGGAATCTTTCATGATTTAATTGAAGATACAGAAACCACTTGATATGAGATTAGAGATAACTTCAATGAGGATATTGCTAATTTAGTACAAGTGGTAAGCAAGGTGTCTCAATTCTCTAAAAAAAATAGAAAGAATGGAGATTATTCTGAAGCTCAAAATAATTACACCATTGATTTATTTATGTCTATTTCACAAGATTTAAGAGCAATGATTATTAAGTTAGCTGATAGATTACATAATATGCAAACAATCAATTTTTTACCTCCTGAAAAGCAAGTAAGAATTGCAACAGAAACTTTAAATGTTTATGCAAATATTGCTGGTAGATTAGGAATGTATTGATTAAAAACTCAACTACTTGATTTATCATTTGCAGTCCTTGATCCAATTAATTACAAAAATACTAAACAAAAAATTGAATCAATTATTGAAAGAAACAAAAAAGATTGAGATGAAGCAATTGAGAAAATCCAAAGCGTTCTTAAATCAAATCAAATTCAATGTAGAATAGATCAAAGAATTAAAGGAGTTTATTCTACATATCAAAAACTAAAAACAAACTATAACATAAATGATATCCATGATGTGTTTGCAATCAGATTAATCACAACAAACCTTCTTGATTGTTATAACGTTTTAGGAATTGTTCATATCAATTTCAATTACATTAAAAAAACATTCTCTGATTATATTTCTACTCCTAAATATAATCTTTATCAATCAATTCATACAACTGTATTCACAACTCATAAATCATTATTAGAAATCCAAATTAGAACAGAACAAATGGATAAGTTAGCTAACTTTGGATTATCTAGTCATTGATCATATAAAGAATTAAATGATGATAAAGTAGCACTAAAAGAAACATTGAACAAAATCTTCTTTCATGATTTTGTGAACAATGATAATATCAATTTAACTAAGTTATCAAATTCAAATGAAATCTTCGATGTTTATATTTCTAATGAAAAGAAAACCACAATTGCTAATAAACAAAATACAGCACTAGATATTGCTTTTAAATATAACAAAGAAAAATTCATTAATTTAAAAGCAATTAAACGTGATGGGATAAATATTCCATTTGATTCGCAATTAGAGAAATTAGACGTATTAGAATTCATTTATGATGAATTTGTTAATATCAAAGAAGACTGAATTAACTTTGTAACAATAGATGGAATTAAAGAATATATTGAAGATTACTTCTTTAAGAAAAAAGAAAAAAGTAGAAACAATGTTAAAGAATTTATTTCTGAACTAGAAGGTTATTTAAAACGTAACTGAATTGGTGAACAAGGAACTTGAAAAATCATTTCTGAAAAATATGAATTCTCTTCTTGAAGTTCATTTATTGAATTTATTGAAATGTTCAAAATCAAAATAGAAGATATTGCTAATTTGTTCCACAAATCTAAAACTAATCAAAAAGAAGCTGAAAAACAAAACATTGGTTTCTATACTAAATGATTATTCTTTAAAAACTACTTACAGCCAGTAGATGGAGTTGCTTTAAAAAAGATTCATTTTCCAACTTGTTGTAATAAATTACCTAATCAAGAAATCTTTGGTTTGATTAATAAAGATGTTATGGTTGTTCACAATACATCTTGTAAAGAATCAAGATATAACTTTAAAACTTCTAAGAAAATTATCTTAGAATGAAACAATGAAAAAATTGAAAAAGATAACAAATATTTTATCTACAGAGTTAATCTTAAAGGTATATTTAATTTCAATTTAGGAAACAAGATTTCTAAATCATTAGATAAGAATAATTTATATCTAACAAGAATGGAGTTTAATTCAAAAACTCCTAATAAAGCTTGCATTGTATCTTTATCAATATATGCTGAAAATATTGATAAAATTTATAGTTGAGAAAACGAACTTAAAAAACTTAATATAAGAATCGAGTAATCAATATGAAACAGAACACAAAAGTAATTATAGTGACAGGGGGAGTGTATTCTTCTTTAGGAAAAGGAATCATTGCTTCTAGTCTTGGAAGATTATTAACTGAAACAGGATTTTCAGTTTCTATTCTAAAGTTTGATCCATATTTAAACATTAATCCATCTCAATTAAATCCAAAAGAGCATGGAGAAGTTTTTATAACAAAAGATGGATGTCAAACTGATTTAGATATTGGTAATTACGAAAGATTTGTTGGTTCAGATATGAACAAATATTCTTCTGTGTGTTCAGGTAAAATTTTTCAAGAAATCATTAATGATCAAATTGAAAACAAATATAATGGAGAAACGATTCAAGTTATTCCACATATCACTAATAAGATTAGAGATAAGATTTATGATAATATCAATAATAATAAACCAGATTTTCTAATTATTGAAATTGGTGGTACAGTTGGTGATATTGAATCTATTCCATTCTTTGAATCAATCAATCGTTTTGCATATGAATATGGGAAACAAAATGTATTATTTGCACATTGTGTTCCATTATTAAAAATTAGTTCAGTATCAGGTGAAATTAAAACTAAACCAGCACAACACTCTATTCAAAATTTAAGAAGTCTAGGAATTGTTCCTGAGATATTATTTACAAGATCAGAAGAACAATTACCTGAATCTACTATTGATAAATTAAGTAATTTAGTGTTGATTCCAAAAACAAATATATTCAATGCTTTTAATGTTAGTTCTACTTACTTTTTAGTAAACGAATTATATAATCAAAATTTACATAAAAAGGTTTTAGAATATTTTGGAATGTCAACAAAAAAAGATATTTCTAATTGACTTAAGTTTACAGATTCAATTAAGAAATCTCAAGAATCAAAAGTAGTTAAAAACATCTTAATCATGGGAGGTTATACATCTTTAAGAGATGCTTATTTCTCAGTGATTGAATCATTGTTATTAGCTTCATATAAATATTCTGTGAAACTGAATATATCTTGAATGGACATCAATGATATTAATGAATCTAACATTAGTCAAATAGAACAATATGATGGAATCATTAATGGTGGTTATAAAGAAATTGATGCTAAAGTAAATAAAACAGTTTTTGATTATTTTCAAAAAACTAAAAAGACAATTTTGAACTATAACATTGGATTCTTTAATTTAATGGAATATATTTTTAATGATTATTCAAAATACATTGATGTTAATGAAAACAAAGTTGGAGTTAACAAATGTGTTTTAATCGATTCAAAATTAATTGAATTAAAAAAAGATTATTTAGTTAGAAGATCATCTCCAAATTGTTTGGATAAAAAAATCTTTGATGATAATAAAGAAAAAGATTTTTCAGTATGTTCGGTTTATGATAACAAATATGTTGATATGGTTATTAGTAACAAAAACAAACACTTTATATCAATGTCTTCAAATCCAGAGTTTTGTTCAAAACCAGAAAATGTAAATATTTTCTATGATGTATTTTTTAAGATGATTTTAAAATAATAGGAGAATAAGAAAATGAATTTTCAAAAACCAAGAGGGACCAATGATTTATATTTTGAATCAATGGATGAATTTGAATATGTGACATCAGTTCTAAGAAAGATGTCTAACCTATATTGCTTTCATCAAATTGAAACACCTATCTTTGAACACTTAGAATTGTTTACAAAAAACATCGGTGAATCAACAGATATTGTTCAAAAAGAAATTTATACATTCTTAGATAAATCAGATAGAAAATTAGCTTTAAGACCAGAAGGTACTGCTGGTGTTATTAGAGCATATGTTGAAAACAAAATATTTGGTAATAAAAATACATCAACAAAATTCTTTTACATTAACAAACTGTTTAGATATGAAAGACCACAAAATGGAAGATTTAGAGAGTTCCACCAATTTGGTATTGAATACTTAGGGACTAATTCATTCTTCGATATGGTTGAGTGTATTGTTTTTGCAGATAGTATTTTAAAAACATTTGGATTAGAAAATCAATATGTTTTAAAAATTAATAACATTGGGGATTTTGCGGTTAGAGAAAAATGGATAAAAGCTTTAAAAGAATATTTCTCTAAATACAAAGATCAATTAAGTGAAGACTCAATTAAGAGATTAGAAATAAATCCTTTAAGAATTCTTGATGATAAAGAAGATGGTAAAAAAGAATTTGTTTTAAATGCTCCTAAGATTAATGACTTCTTAACTGTAGAACAAAAAGAAGAATTCAAAAGACTTCAAATCAATTTATCTCAATTAGGAATTAAATTCCAAATTGAAGAAACGTTAGTTAGAGGATTAGATTATTATACAAATACTGTATTTGAATTTGTATCTAATTCGGATGCAATTGCTAAAGCTACTATTATCGGTGGTGGAGAATACAATAAACTAATTAAAGAAACTGGTGGTCCTGATCAAAAAGGGATTGGGTTCGCAATCGGTTTAGAAAGATTAATTTTTATTTTAAAAGAACAAAAATTAATTAAACAAATTAAAGAACCATCAAAATATTTAATTGGTGTTAAAAATGAAATCAATGATATCTTTGGATTAGCAATTTCTTGTAAATTAAGAAATAAAGGTGTCCAAGTGAATTTTCTGCCAGGAGTGTATAAACCTCAAAAAATAGTTAAATATGCAAATGATAACAATATTTCTAGTATTGTTTGATTAAATGAAAATTCATTTGAAACTCAAAAAATAGAATTAGAAAATTTATCTAAAAACACTAAACAAGAATTAAGTGTAGAAGATTTCATTGCAAGTGCAATAGAAAGGAAATAATATGAGAAACTATTGTGGTGAATTAAATAGACAATTAATCAACCAAGAAGTAAAGGTTTGTGGTTGAGTTAAAAATATTAGAAATCTAGGTTCATTAGTATTTCTTGAATTACAAGATATCTCAGGTAGAATCCAATGTGTAACAACAAAAGAAGCTAATCCTAGTGTTGAAACATTAACAAGAGAATCAACTGTTGAAATTGTTGGGACTTTATTAGAAAGAAAAAGTATCAATAACAAAATTAAAAATGGTGATTTAGAAATTGATATTAAATCATTAAAGATTCATTCAATCTCTGAAACTCCACCTTTAATTATTGAAGAAAAAACCGATGCTTTAGAAGAAATCAGATTTGAAAATAGATACTTAGATTTAAGAAGAGAAAACATTCAAGAAATTTTTAAATTCAGATCAAAACTATTTAGTGTGATTCATGAGTTCATGAATAAAAATAAATTCTTATATGTTGAAACTCCAATATTAGCTAAACCAACCCCAGAAGGTGCTAGAGACTATTTAGTTCCTTCTCGTGTGAAGAAACATAATTTCTATGCACTTCCTCAATCTCCTCAAATCTACAAACAATTATTAATGGTTTCTGGATTTGATAGATATTATCAAATAGCTAAATGTTTTAGAGATGAAGATTTAAGAAGTGATAGACAACCTGAGTTTACTCAATTAGATATGGAACTTTCTTTTGTGGAAGAAGAAGATATTTTTGCATTAGTTGAACAATTAATGAAATATATTTTCAAAGAACTAAAAGGGATTGATATCAAAACTCCATTTATTAGAATGGATTATGATACATCAATGTTAAACTACGGATGCGATAAACCTGATACAAGATTTGACAACCTTATCTTAGATTCAACAGATATTGTTAAATCAAGTAAAGAAGAAGTAATTAAAACGATGTTGAAAAACAATGTTTGTAGAACTTTAGGTTTTGAAATTAGTTTATCTAGAAATGAAATTGATGAATTAGATAAAACACTTAAGAATTCAAATTATGGTTCTTTAATTTGAGTTAAGAAAACAGGTTCAGAATATAGTGGTTCTTTTTCTAAAAAGATTGAACCTGCAATTTTAGATAAATTATTTGCTCAACATAATATTAAAGAAGGTTACTTATTCTTTAACTTTGATCTTGCTAAAATAGCAAGTGTCAAATTGGGAGTAGTTAGAAATTTAATTGCACACCAAAAATTAAATTTAAATCCTAACCAATTTAATTTATTGTGAATTGTTAACTGACCACTTTATGAATATGATGAAGAAGAAAAAAGATACATGGCAGCTCACCACCCCTTCACACAACCTCAAAAAGAATATCATGCAACATTTGATACTCACCAAGAAACTGCAAGAGCTAGAAGTTATGATTTAGTAATGAATGGTCTTGAAATTGGTGGAGGTAGTATTAGAATTACAGATCCAGAAATGCAAGCAAGAATGTTTGCTTCAATAGGATTGGCAAAAGAAGAATATACAAATAAATTTGAAATCCTATTAAATGCATTTAAATATGGGGTTCCACCACATGGTGGTATAGCTTTTGGACTTGACAGATTTTGCCAACTTCTGTTAGATTTGGATAATATTAAAGAATGTATTGCTTTTCCAAAAAATACAAAAGCATATGACCAAACTATCAAAACTCCATCAGAAATCGATGAAAAAGCACTTTTTGAATTAGGAATTGCACTAAAAAACTAAAATATAAAAATAATTTAAGTTTTAAAGTATAAAATATAAATAACATAACAAATATTTCTAATTATAAATAACAAAGAATAATGAAAGGATAATATCAATGTCTGTTTGCGAAGATAAATTAGAAAAACAAGAAAAAAAAGCTCGTAACATCTACTACTTATCAGCTAGAAAAGTTGATGGAAAATTAGAAGGATGAGAAGTTAAAAGAGAAAACTGTGATAGAATCACTGCTGTTTGCAAAACTAAAGAAGAAGCTTTAGCTAAAGTAAAAACTTTAGCTGCTAAATCAGGAGCTACTGTTATTGTAAGAAAAGCTGATGGAACTATCCAAGATACAATCAAATTCAATACTGAAAAATAATTAATAAAAACCTTGGCCAAGTGGTCAAGGTTTTAATTTGTTTTCTTTACATCATCTCGCAATAAGAATTCTTTTGTTAAAAAAGATTTAATTTCTTCTATTCTAGAACCTTCTCTAATTATCTTCCAACTATCAATATCAATAATGGTAGAAGGTATATGATGTTTATCATTATTTACTCAATCTACTAAAATTAGATCATGAGCATATTTTTCACTAAATACTTCATTTGCTTGACTAATTTCAGTAATTGTTTCTTTATTTGATAAATTAGCACTACTGCAATATAAACGTCTAAATTTGGACAAAAGAAGAAGTATAAATGGGTCATCTGGAATTCTATAAGATATTTTAGATTTTATAATAGTTACTTGTCCTGGTCAGAAAGCTTCCAGGAATTTTATTTGTGGTGGTGTTAAACGATCTATTTGATTAATATCTTTGATAAAAGTAACTATCTTTTTAGAATAACTTCTTCTTTTGACTTGATATATTATTTGTTTGTCTAAGGAAATAATTCCCATTACAGTATCAGTATCAACTACTGCAGCCTTTTTATTTGTTAGTTCGTAACAAATAGATTCAATATCAGTATAGCTATAAGTTTTAAACATTATTAAAATTCTCAGTCCATACGGTCTTTGACTGCATTGATTACATATTCAACTTCAGGATTGTCTGGGAATGGTTCTTTAGAATCTCCTTGGAATACATTCTTAGCATATGAAATAATTGTATTAGCTAATATCTTTGTATCACAGTCTGGGAAGATTGGGAAATAGTATTCTCTGATTTCATATAAGATTTCAAAACAAATGTTTTGTAAGTTAATATCTTTTTGAGAACCAATATATAAATATTTTCCTGTGGAGTGAAAACGTTCAGTAGAAGAATGCAAGTGAAAATAAAATGGATTAGCTTTAAAATTTTCAAATAAGTTATTATTGAAAATACTAAAGATGTGGTTGAATTCTAATTCATATAGGTCACAAAAAATTTCTTTTTTAAGATTCATTCCAATATGATCATCTCCTAGAACCAATTGAATATCATTTACATAGTCTTCTAATTTGTATTCATCTGATTCTTCTACTTTAGTTAAGAAAGTGTTTCAATATTCTAGTTTTTGGTTATCAGCAGCACAATAAACCATTTTAATTAATTCTCTAGGTTGTTTGCTTCAGAATTTTTCTTCTAATTTGATATTATAAAGTTTTTCAACAACAATACTTTTTAGTTGTTGAAATTCATCTTCATATACACCAGGACAATAAGGTTGTTCTAATTCCTCATTGATTCTAGCTTCTGCTTTAGTATATTTTTCTGCAGCAATTAGTTCTTTGATTTCTGAAACGATTTGATCATAGAAATCTTCAATTTCTTTACTTAGTTCTAGACGTTCTGTTCTTTTTGAAATGCCCATTATATTCTGGCTCTCTTTCACTTTCTGTTAGTTTTCAATATTTTTTATAAATAGAGTTTAGATATTTTGAATCCATGAAGTTTTGTTCAAATCATCCTTCCTCTAATAATTTCTTAACTTGTGTTTCTGCATCATTAATAATATCAATTAATACAGGAGGGTAAGAATATTTGACTTGGTTTTCAAAATACTCATTGATATCAATTTCAGTTCATGTTCTGTTTGGGAACACTTTGAAATCTAAATCAAAGTCATAATATTTAATAGCCCCTTCTTCATAAATGAAAGGTGATGCCATGTTGATATACAATTTAACGCCAGCCTTCTCAATTGTGACGATAATATTAAATCATCTTTTTTGTGACATGAATCAAAAATTTACTTTGTCAATTTTACTAGTAAAAACTCTGATAGATGTTTCTTCAGCTGAAATAACATTACAATTATGTGAACATAGGATTGTTCATTCATTAATTTGATCTACAACAATTGGAAAGTGTCAAATACGGTATAATCAACCATTAAACTTATAAGCATGAACCATTACTCTATCACCTATGGATAGTTTCTTTTTATAAGCATTAACGACTATTTTTCTTTCTTTTGACATGTTTATACCTTCTAATTCTAATTGTGTGTGCAATAAATAAAAACAATATAACTAGCACTGAGAAGTTAATAGCATTGAATATTAGATTATATGCTAATGAAAACTCGAGTGTAGTTTGGTAAAAGACTACCCCAGAAATAGTATTCCATAGATATGCTTGCAACATACTTGGTGTTAGTAGTACAAAGAATAATGAGTCTTTAGTTCTTTGTGCAAAAATGAAAAATAATCAATTTGATCAATAATAAAATAAGTAATCAAAAATTGGATTATTCTGGGAGTAGTAAATAAGATTTAATAAAGGACATATAACAAAGAAAAGGAATTTAATTCCTTTGTCTTTGATTGTATATGCTCCAATTAAATAAACCACTCAAGCTAATTGGATACCATAAAAATTATTTATTAGTTCAAAGCATCTAGTGATGCTAGTTGCTATAAAAAATAAAGCAATAAGAGCAGATGCTCATGTAAGGTTTTTGATTTTGTTAGTATTGCTTGAGTAGGTTGTTAGATGATTATTTTTCACCACTTAATACTTGCACAACATCAGGGATTGATGCATTTTTACAAGCAATAGTTACAATATCATCTTTGATTAATTCTGTTGTTGATCTAACAGGGAAAATAATATCGTCATCTCTGTTGATCATAATTACGTTTGTTAAGAAACGACTTTTTAATTCAAACTTAGATAAAGGTCAACCAAAGATTTTTTCATTAGTTACTTTTACTTTAATAATTGAAATACCATGGTCTTGAGTTGATAGGTTTAAGTCGATTCCATTAAGAAGTCTGAACCCTAACATTTGAGCAACAATTTCATCTGTTCAAATGATTTCAACGTTTTCTTCACCTAATAAACTTAGAACGTTTTTGTGAACATCGTTCTTAACCCGAGCAATGATCTTTTGAACTTTTAATTTGATTAGGTTAGAAACAGTTAGAATGGATTTTTCCATCTCATGTGTTCCAACAATAACTATATCAAATTGGGCAATGTTCATAGATTCTAAAGCTGCTAGGTTTGTTGAATCTATTTTGTATACATATGGGAATGTTGAAGATAGTTGTTCAACAACATCCACACTACTATCTAGTAAGATAACTCTAGCACCAGAATCTTGTAAGAATGTGGCAAGTTCTAATGTGAAACCATCAATCCCAATAATACAATATTCTTTTCTAGTTTCAGACATGATTATTCACCTTCAACAACTGTTGGAGTTTCAGCTGCTTCATCTTCTTCGTCATCAAAGAATCCAGATTTAAATACTGCAACTGATTTAATATATTCTTTGTTGTTTAAGTTCATAATTTTAACACCAGCAGTGTTTCTACTGATTACTGAAATGTTTTTAACTTTAGTTCTAATAACATTACCAGTGTTTGCAATGATTAAGATATCATCTTCATCTGTTAATAATTTTAAAGCAACAATTGGTCCAGTTTTTTCATTAACCTTTAAAGTGATAACCCCTTTTGAAGCCCTCTTAGTTAAACGGTATAATTCAGCTTCAGTAAGTTTACCAACCCCTTTAGAACCAACTGAGAATACATAGTTACCTTCTAAAGTTGTACCAGTACCAATTACTTTAACTCCTTCAGATAAACTAATACCTTTAGCACCACTGGCTGTACGTCCCATACATCTTACATCTGTTTCTTTAAATCTAACAGCATATCCGGCTGAAGATCCAATAAAGATTTCAGATGATCCATCTGTAATGTGAAGATTGAATAATTCATCACCTTCTCTTAAAGTTATAGCGATTTTACCATTGTTTCTAATTGATTCGAATTCTGCTAAATCTGTTCTTTTTACTAAACCATCTTTAGTAACAAAGAATAAGAATTTGTTTGCATAATCTTGTGAATCATTAATAGTAATAACACTTAAGATTTTTTCATCTTTTTCAATGTTTAAGAAGTTTTGAGCTGGGATACCTTTTGAAATTCTAGAACCAGGTGGAACTTGGTGTCCTCTGATTCTATAAACTTTACCTAGGTTGCTGAAGAATAAAACATCAGCATGTGTGTTTGAAACAATAATTTTTTCAACACTATCATCAGTGTGAGTTTTTGCTCCAACGATTCCAACCCCACCTCTGTTTTGAACACGGTAAGTATCTACAGGTAGACGTTTGAATCAACCATTAGAAGTCATTGTAATTAAGATGTCTTCTTTTTCAATTAAAGCTTCATCATCTACATTCGCAGAAACTCCATAAAGAATTTCAGTTCTTCTTTCATCACCATATTTTTCAACAAAGTAATCAAGTTTTTCTGCAATGATTTCGTTTCTTCTATCTTCAGAAGAAATGATTAAATTTAATTCTTTGATTAATTCTAATAATTGAGCTAATTCATCAGCTAGTTTTTGTTTTTCTAAACCAGTTAATGCTTTTAATCTCATTTCAAGAACAGCTTTAGCTTGGATCATGTCTAATTCAAATTTAGCCATTAATCTTTCTGCAGCTTCTTCTGTTGTTGAAGATTCTTTAATAATTTTAATAGCTGAGTCAATATCAGAGATTACTTTTAATAAACCATCTAAGATATGAGCTCTTTCTTCAGCTTTCTTTAATTCAAATTTAGCTTTATTAGTAATTACACGGTGTTGGTGTACTAAATAATAATGAATAATTTCTTTTAAGTTTAGTACTCTTGGAACACCATCAACTAATGCTAAGTTGTTAACTGAGAAGTTAGTTTGTAATTGAGTTGATTTGTATAATTTGTTTAATACAATGTTTGGAATTGCATCTCTTTTTAATTCAATAACAATTCTAATACCATCTCTGTTTGATTCATCACGTAAGTCTGTGATTTCTTTCATTTCATCTTTTTTAACTAATTCTACAATCTTTTCAATTAATGCAGTTTTGTTAATAGCATATGGAATTTCAGTAACAATAATATTTGTTTTTCCATTTGCTTGTTCTTCAAAGTGGTGTTTAGATCTAATAGTTACTGAACCTTTACCAGTTCTAAAGTAACTTTTAATTCCTTCATCACCAAGGATTTCCCCATAAGTTGGGAAGTCTGGTCCCTTGATATGTTCCATTAAATCATCAATAGTACATTCAGGATTGTGGATTTGGTGTTTAATAGCATTACAGATTTCTGTTAGGTTATGTGGTGGCATGTTTGTAGACATCCCAACAGCAATACCGTTAGAACCGTTTGCTAATAAGTTAGGGAAACTAGCTGGTAATACAGTTGGTTCCATTTCGTTACCATCATAGTTTTCAACAAACTTAACAGTATCTTTATCAATGTTTTCAAGGATTTCAGCAGCAGCTTTTGAAAGTTTAATTTCTGTATATCTCATTGCAGCTGCAGAGTCACCATCAATAGAACCGAAGTTTCCGTGACCATCCATTAGCATATATCTTAAACTAAAGTCTTGAGCCATTCTAACCATAGTTTGGTAAACAGCAGCATCACCATGTGGGTGGTACTTCCCGATTACTTCCCCAACTAGTCTAGCTGATTTTTTATATGGTTTATCAGGTGTCATTGAAAGACCATGAGCAGCATATAACACACGACGGTGAACTGGTTTGAATCCATCGTATACGTTAGGTAATGCTCTTGATACAATAACAGACATAGCATAAGACATGAATGAAGTTTTTAGTTCTTCAGTAATTTCAAGATCTTTTACTGTGGATTGATTAAGTTGTTCTTGAATATCTTCACTTGTTAAACGTGATTTATTATTTTTAGACATAATATAATTTACCTTTCATTAAGCATCAATATCTGTTATATATTCAGCATGTTCTTCAATGTATTCTTTTCTAGGTGGAACATCTTCACCCATAAATAATGAGAATGTTTTATCTGCTAAGATAGCATCTTCAACATTAACTTTTAATAATACTCTATTTAAAGGGTTCATTGTTGTTTCTCAAAGTTGATCAGGGTTCATTTCCCCTAGCCCTTTATATCTTTGAATATTGAATCTTGCATTTCCTGCATCTTTTTTAAATTGTTCTAATTGTTCTTCTGTATAAGCATATGAAACTGATTTACCAACAGTAAATTTATATAAAGGAGGTTGAGCAATATAAACGTGCCCATCGAAAATCAATTCTTTCATGTATCTAAAGAAGAAAGTTAATAATAATGTTCTAATGTGTGAACCATCAACATCGGCATCGGTCATGATGATGATTTTGTTATAACGTAAGTTGTCTTTATTATAGTTACCAGAAATTCCAGTACCAATAGCTGAAATCATATAAGAGATTTCATCATTAGATAAGATTTTTTCGTAATGACTTTTCTCAACGTTTAGAATTTTACCTTTTAAAGGTAGAATAGCTTGGAATTCTCTTTCTCTACCAGTTTTAGCAGAACCACCGGCTGAATCCCCTTCGACTATGTATAATTCTGTTACAGTTGCATCTTTAGATGAACAGTCAGCTAATTTACCTGGTAATGAGTTAGATTCAAATGGAGATTTTCTTCTTGCTTCTTCTCTAACCTTTAATGATTTCTTTCTTGCTTCAGCAGCTAGGAAAGCCCGTTTAATGATTTGTTCAGCAATCATTGGGTTTTCTAATAAAAATTTTTCAAGGATCTCTTCAGTTACACCAGCAACGAATTTTCTTACTTCAGTGTTACCTAATTTTTTCTTTGTTTGACCTTCATATTGAGGGTTAGGGTGTTTAACTGATATGATAGCAGTTAAACCTTCTGTGATATCTTCTTTTGTTACTTTTTCATTAGCATCTTTTACAATTTTTTTATCTAATGCATATTTGTTGATTGTTTTAACAACAGAGTTTAAGAATCCATCTTCATGAACCCCACCTTCAATTGTGTTAATGTTGTTACAGAATGAGTGGATTGATGGGTTATAAGTTTTGTTGTATTGGAAAGCTAATTCACAACGGATTAAGTATTTAGTTTTTTCAGCACCATTAAGTGATTGAGTAAGAACAGGAACTTCTTCTACTTTTTCACCAGCAATGATTTCTGGGAACAATACTTCTTTATCAGTGTTTAAATCTTTAACATATTCACTTAAACCACCTTCAAAACATCATTGGAATTCTTTCTTAGATTTTTCAGATTTGAATTCAATTCTTAAACCTTTGTTTAAGTAAGCTAATTCTTTTAGACGGTTGATAATCTTAGGTTCTTCTCATTCGTTTGGTTCCATGATTGTGAAATCAGGGTAGAAACTAATCTTAGTACCATTTGGTCTATCTGTTTTACCAATTACTTCTAATTGACCTTGAGGGATACCACCGTTTAAGAATTCAAGGAAGTATTCACTTCCATCTTTTCAAACTCAAACTCTGAATCATTGACTTAAAGCGTTAACTACAGAAGCACCAACCCCGTGTAACCCACCAGATACTTTATAAGAATCATTATCAAATTTACCACCAGCATGTAATACTGTTAAAACAGTTTCAACTGTTGATTTTTTTGTTTTAGGGTGGATTTCAACTGGAATACCTCTACCATCATCTTCAACAGTAATAGCTCCATCGATTTCGATTGTAACTTTAACTGTTTTAGCATAACCAGCCATTGCTTCGTCAATTGAGTTGTCCACAATTTCTCAAATCATATGGTGTAGACCTTGAGAAGATGTAGAACCAATATACATACCAGGTCTTTTTCTAACTGCTTCAAGACCCTCTAGTACTTTAATACTACTTTCATTATATTCATTGTTAGACATATAATTCTCCTTTAAATAATTTTGAAAAGAATATCATTAATGTCAACAACGTCGTTTCTGTACAATTTCTTTCCACGACGATTTTCTAATTCGTTATTAACTAGAATTTTATTTTCATCTAAAAAAGATTTAATCTCAGATCCTTGTGAAATTAAACCTATGTATTTGATGAGTTGACATAATGTAATATATTCTGTTTTTATTTCAATATTTTTCATATGTATTTAAATATATTATATTTAAATATTTTCAAAATGATTAAAATTTACACCATTAAAGTATTTTTTAGTATAATATTACACATGGCAAAGGTGGTGAATATCAAATGTCAAGAGGTATCGTTGTTGAAAACGGTGATTTAGAAAAGGCAATTAAAAGATTCAAAAGAATTGCAAATGAAACAAAAAGAGATTCTAAAAGACATCAATACTATTTAAGACCAGGGCTTCGTTTAAAAGAAAAACAAAAAGAAGCTAGAAAACACAAAAATCATTAAAAAATAGAGGTTTAAGGCCTCTATTTTTACTTGTTTCTGGGTGAATAATTATCAATCATGATCATTTGGAAGATGGATTAAATTTATCAGTAATAAACGAAAATCAATCAAATTATTATTTGAATATAAAAGCATTATCTTAATGAAAATTCCCTATTATAGTGGGTTTATCTGGGTGTTTAAGAAATTTTGTGGGGAACCACAATAATAAAACAATTCTAACAAAT
>JAHHTF010000017.1 GCA_020024775.1 Ureaplasma sp.
TAACAGCTCACTTGTCGAGAGTCTCTGCGCGGAAGATGTAACGGGGCTAAGCATATAACCGAAATTACGGGTTTTACTATTAAGTTAGTAAAGCGGTAGACGAGCGTTGTATATTGGGGCGAAGGTAGACCGTGAGGACTACTGGACTATATACAAGTGAGAATGCAGGCGTGAGTAACGAATGAAAGTGAGAATCTTTCAAGCCGATTGACTAAGGTTTCCTGGGGAAGGGTCGTCCGCCCAGGGTAAGTCGGTTCCTAAGGCAAGGCCGAAAGGCGTAGTCGATGGACAACAGGTTAATATTCCTGTACCAATTAATAATATGATGGAGTGACGGAGAAGGTTAATGCAAGCCGGTTATTGGATTCCGGTTTAAGTAGTAAGTTGCAAATGTTGGCAAATCCGCATTTGAATACAATGAGCTATGAGTACGATCGAACCCCTCGGGCAGTAGAGAAGTTGCAAATATCATGCTTCCAAGAAAAGCTTCTAGTGTTAAATTATTAATTGACCGTACCGAGAACGAACACACGTGGTCAGGTATAAATGTACCAAGGCTAGCGAGTTAACTACAGTTAAGGAACTCTGCAAATTGACTCCGTAAGTTAGCAATAAGGAGTGCTCTTGAATAAAGAGCCGCAGTGAATAGCGAGGGGGGACTGTTTAACAAAAACACAGCTCTATGCTAAGTCGCAAGACGATGTATATGGGGTGACACCTGCCCAATGCTGTAAGGTTAAAGAAGGGGGTTAGCGTAAGCGAAGCTCTTGACTGAAGCCCCAGTGAATGGCGGCCGTAACTATAACGGTCCTAAGGTAGCGAAATTCCTTGTCGGGTAAATTCCGTCCCGCTTGAATGGTGTAACCATCTCTTGACTGTCTCGACTGTAGACTCGGTGAAATCCTGGTGAGGGTGCAGACGCCCTCTTGGCGTGATTGGACGGAAAGACCCCATGAAGCTTTACTGTAGCTTAATATTGAGAATTTATGCAATTTGTAGAGCATAGGTAGGAGACTTTGAAGTAGATTCGCTAGGATCTATGGAGTCATCACTGGAATACTACCCTTGTTGTATGGATTCTCTAACTTGTAGCCATGAATCTGGCTAGAGGACAGTGTTAGGTGGGCAGTTTGACTGGGGCGGTCGCCTCCCAAAAGGTAACGGAGGCGCGCAACGGTACCCTCAGCACGGTTGGAAATCGTGTTAAGAGTGTAATGGTATAAGGGTGCTTGACTGCGAGACTTACAAGTCGAGCAGGTAGGAAACTAGGTCATAGTGATCCGGTGGTTCAGAATGGAATGGCCATCGCTCAACGGATAAAAGCTACTCTGGGGATAACAGGCTGATAGTGCCCAAGAGTTCATATCGACGGCACTGTTTGGCACCTCGATGTCGACTCATCTCATCCTGGAGCTGAAGCGGGTTCCAAGGGTTCGGCTGTTCGCCGATTAAAGAGATACGTGAGTTGGGTTCAAACCGTCGTGAGACAGGTTGGTTCCTATCTGTCATGCCCGCAAGAAGATTGAGAAGCTCTGTTCTTAGTACGAGAGGACCGGAATGGGGACACCTCTTGTGATCCTGTTGTAGCGCCAGCTGCACTGCAGGGTAGCAACGTGTCTAATGGATAAACGCTGAAAGCATCTAAGTGTGAAACCAGCTTCAAGATTAATCTTCTCTCCCGAAAGGGGTAAGAATCGTTAAAGACTATGACGTTGATAGGTCGGATGTGTAAGTGCCGTGAGGTATTTAGCTAACCGATACTAATAATTCGAGGACTTATATGAATCTTATTAGAAAGAGATATTTAGTTTACAATGGACTATCTAATTTGTGCGGTAACGATACTATTGTGGAAATACCCGTTCCCATCTCGAACACGGAAGTCAAGCACAATGAGGCCGAAGGTAGCCGAAAGGTGAGAATAGGAAATTGTCGCGCAATACAAATGTATCAGGAACCCACCACAGTGTGGGTTTTTGTTTTCAAGAAACAATAAGGAGAAAATTATGGATAAAAAATTAGGAACTTGTACATATACATGTGCATCATGTGGATCTAAATTCGAAATTCTTTCTACAAAAACAAACCCTATCACTGTTGATGTTTGTTCAGGATGCCACCCTTTCTATGTAGGTAATACATCTAACACTACATTAAGAGGTAGAGTTGAAAAATTAGCTAACAAATTTGCAGCAGCTAAATCAACTGATACAAAAAAAGAAGCTAAAAAAGAAACTAAGAAAAAATCAAACCAAAAAGTTGGTGGATTAGAAATTTTATAATAATATCAAAGACTCCACAAAAAGTGGAGTTTTATTGATATGGTGCTAAATATGAAATATAACAATTACTTTAAAGGAAATACTAAAGCAAAAAAGATTCTTTATAAGATCTTTGTTGGAGATACGATTCCCAAGAAATTATTCTTGTTCTATTTGTATGCAATTTTATTAGGGGTGATTTTATTATCGCTTCCAATATCATTAACAAATATCCATGAGTATGTTAAATATGATATGGATGGGAATAAAGAAGCTTATACTTTTGTAGATATCTTGTTTACCTCGATATCTGCATTCTCAGATACTGGACTATCCACAATGAATGTTGGAGCAACCTACAATGGATTTGGAGAGGTTGTTATCCTTTTATTAGTCCAAGTCGGGGGATTGGGGTTATTTACCATCTACTGGGTCTTTTGGAACTTTATACTAAATAGTTATTGGTATAAAAAGAAAAAGAATCTGAGTATGTATAAAGAACAAGAGGTTAGGTTTTCAACATCCTTGTTATTATCTTCTGAAAGAGGGAATACAAAACTTGGGTTAACCAAAGATACCATTAAAAAAGCAGTAATCTTTATATTTGCTGTTGAATTAATCTTTTGGGTTTTATACACCATCTTTTTTGCAACATATAAAGCTCATGAACAAATCTCTGTAATTGAGCAGGTTAATAACCTTGATGCAGTCAAAGAATATGGTTCATTAACAATTAATGATCCAAATAAATTAGTTGATTGTTATCATTCACCTAAAGCAATTTGAGTTGGATTATTCCACTCTATTTCAACAATTAATAATGCAGGATTTGATATTATTTCAAATAACTCATTAGCACCATATAGAAATGGTGTTGGTACTATTTTATTATTCATGACAATGATGCAAATTATTATTGGAGGGATTGGATATCCAGTAATCTATGACATCATTATGAAAATCTCAGCATCAATTAAAAAACAACCATATAAGTTGTCTAATTTTTCTAAGATATGTTTAATCTCTTATTTTGTTTTATTGATAGTCGGATTCTTCTTCTTGCTGGGATTTGAGCTCGGTTTGCAAACCGGGATTGTAAGTAAGGTGTTAGAACCTGACCCCAAATTAAATCTAACAGCAAATGAGATACATAATCTCCAATTGTATTTTGGGCAAGACAAAGGATGGAACATCTTTAGTAATATCTTGTTTAATACAGTATCGTCTAGATCAGCTGGTTTTGCTACAATGTCACAATCAGATTTATCTGATGCTAGTAAGTGAATTGTTTTATTATTAATGTTTGTGGGTTGTTCGCCATCATCAACTGGTGGGGGAATCAGAACCACAACATTAGCAGTTATCTTCTTATTGATTAGATCTAAAGTAAGAGGATGAAAACAAACAATTGTATTTAAAAGATCTTTATCAAAATCATTAATTATTGATGCACTATTAATTGGGTTTATTGCAATTAGTTTAGTAATTGGATTATCAATTATTGTTTATCCGTTCTGAGAAAAGCAAGGATTTGTGATTACTGATTTAATCTTTGAGTTCTCATCTGCTTTTGGTACTGTTGGATTATCATCAGGGGTATTAGGTTCAACCATTAGTGATATGACTAGTGCCAAAACAGTCATTACTTGTTTATTATTATGTATCGTAATGATTGTTGGTCAATTAGGTATTCCATCAACCATTTTAGCGTTTAAACGAGATTTAATTAAAAACAATCAAATATATTACCCAACAGAAGATATTAGGTTATAATTTATATAATTATGATGAGTGATAGTTTATATGAAATTGATAAATTGATAAAAACACTAAGTATCGTTAACACCGATACTGTGTTTTTGCATGATGTACCTCATGATGAAGAAGAACATGTATTAAATACTTTAATGTATTGTGCTATTGATAAGAAGTTATTACCATCTTGAACATCAGTTTCTTATCCAAGTGTATCTGATTCAGTAATTAATATTCAAAATATTATTTTAGAAAACATTTCAGATGCAGCTTTGGAAGAAAAACAAGAGCATGCATTGAACTATAAAAAGAAAATAATTGCTCCAAGGATTAGAAGAAAAATTGATGAAATTTCTACAATCAAAACAAGAGAATTAAGACAAACTAAAACAAAATCTAAAAACTTAATTCTACCTGTTTTATCAACTGTTTCATCGTTTGGGATTGCACTTGGTGTTCCTTTATTCTCAGCATTATTGTTTAGACAAGCATCAATTATTGAAGGGATTAATGGCCAAGGATCATTAGGGGTTGTATTCTTCTTTTCGATGATTGGTATTGCAATTACATTAATCTCATTAGCTGTATTTAGTACAATTAGTATTTTGGCTTTAACAGTTATTAAAAACAAAAAAGAACTAATTGCCGATTCAGTATCAACTGAGTTTCATAAGATTATTAAAAAATATTTTTATCTTGAAACAGATAATATTAGTGCAAAAGAAAAGAAACGGAAGATAATGATATCCCGGAGATTTGTTTTCTTTTATACTCAAATAGATGAAAATCATCCATCATATTTAGAATTTTTATCATTATTAAATATTATTCAAGAATTAGGTTCTAAATCATTTTTAATCTTTAACAAAAGAATTAATCCAGATGACAGAAACCTATACAAAAATGAATTAGATAAAGCTAAAGTTGATTATGTTAACTTTGGTAAATATAAAACCAACATGAATACAAAACAAATTACTAACTTTATTTTGTATCAAATTACATTATTAACAGGTTTATCTTCAAGAACATTATTAAACAAATATAAACTATTCACAAACTCTTTATATCGCTTCTTAGATGAATCTAGCTCTAATATGCACGTATTGTGATTATTGTATAATATGAAGAAAATGATTGGTTCTGATGTTAGTATTACCATTAACAAACAATCAATTAAATATTTTGAACATTTATTTACAATATGTGTTTTAAAAAGTTTAAACCATGAACTATTTAAACAAATTATTGAATCATTGTCAAACAATGGTTTAATCTCTGAAGAAGTGAAGAAAAACTATTTGTTCCAAACATTAAATGTGGAACAAGTGTTCAAAGAAAACATGCATGTGTATCGTAGTGAATCATTGTACTTTAGATTACTTGAATTATCAAGTTATGATCTAAATTTAAAATCAATGATTAAATCTAATTTATTTAAACCATTTGCTGTTTTAGATAAATCAAAATGAGAAACAGAAGTTAATGCTTCGATGAACTCAAAAGGATATACATTATCTGATTCTATTGTGATTGAACCATTTGACTTGGTTTGAACAGCTGAAGATAACAAAGAAGTTGTTGCTAAATATATCTTTGATATTTCAGAAGACTTTGATGTATTAGCATCAATGAAAGAACTATTAGTGAAAGCTAAGAGTAAGAAAATTAATTACGTTATTTTCAATTTATATGAACATACTTTAAAATTCCAATTAATTGATAAGGAATATGAACTAATTGTCGATTTCTTGTTCTAAAAAGAAAGGACCATAACATATGCTTAAAGCTATGATTACTAATATCATTGCTAAAAGAATGGCAAAGAAATTAAAAAATGCCACTATTACAGAAGATGATATTAAAGATGTACTTCGTGAAATTAGAATTACATTATTAGATGCCGATGTTAACTTAGGTGTTACAAAAGATTTCATCAATGCAATCAAAACCAAAACAGTTGGTCAAGTAGTTGACAAAGGTGTTACACCAGGTGATTTTGTACTAAGTGTTATTAAAGAAGAATTAGTTAGAATCTTAGGAAGCAATCCTCAACACATTAATCATGAAAAGAAACAAATGAGAATTATGTTGGTTGGGTTACAAGGTTCTGGTAAGACTACAACTTGTGGTAAGATTGCGAACTTCTATAAAACAAAATACAATAAAAAACCTTTATTAGTAGCTTGTGATATTTATCGTCCAGCTGCCATTGATCAATTAAGAACATTAGCTAAAGATACTCAAGTTGACTTTATTGAAAAAGGAACACAAAACCCAAGAGCAACAGTTGCTGAGGCTTTAGAGTTTGCAGATAATAATGATAACAACTTAGTAATTGTGGATACTGCAGGGCGTTTACAAACTAATGTAGAATTAATGGAAGAATTAGTTGATGTTAAAAAAGCACTAAACCCTGATGAAATTATTTTAGTAGTTGATGCGATGTCGGGTCAAGATATTACTGCAGTTGCTAAAGAATTTAATGAATGATTAAAACTAACTGGTATTATTATTACTAAATTAGATTCAGATGCAAAAGCAGGGGCTGCATTATCGTTAACATCACTATTAAATGTTCCAATTAAGTTTACAGGGACTGGGGAAAAAATTGGTTCATTAGATTTATTTTATCCAGAACGTATGGCAGATAGAATTTTAGGTTTAGGTGATATTATTACCTTAGCTGAAAAAACTATCGAAGACGTGGATGAAAAACAAATAAAAAACACATTCACAAGAATGATCTCAGGTAAATTCGATTTAGAAGACATGATGAGAAACATGGAAAGAATGCAAAAGATGGGTCCCTTAGGAAGTATCATGGGAATGATTCCAATGGGTCAAAACATTTCTTCTGAAAAGATTGAACAAGCAGAATCTAAGATTGAAATCTGAAAAGTCCTATTAACATCAATGACTCGTAAAGAACGTAGAGATCCTAAACTATTTAAAAAACAACCCAACCGTAAGGTTAGAGTTGTTAAGGGTTCAGGAAGAAGTATGGATGAATTAAACAAGTTGTTAAAACAATGAGAACAAGGACGTGAAAGAATGGTCGAAGTTGGTAAGAAACTTCAACGTGGTGAAAACCCTTTCAAGTAATATTAATAATGAAAATCTATTGGAATACACCAATAGATTTTTTTTAATAAAATGGAGCAGATGACGGGAATCGAACCCGCGTCTCGACCTTGGCAAGGTTGCGTTCTACCATTGAACTACATCTGCAATAAGCACATATAAAATAATATCAAATTATTACTAAATTGCTGAAAAATAATGGGAGTGGTTCAATTTTTGTGTAAATATTTAAACACTTAAATTGATATCCTATAAAAATATAATATAATAAATATCGAAGCTTTTAGAATATTATATTTCTATGGATGGTTTTATTAACCATTTTAGAAATGATTATTGAATTGAATAAGGATTGTTCTGTGTGGAATAATCCTTTTCATTTCTTAACCAATTTTAGAACTCTGTTGTAACTTTCAACCATGTTGCTTGTATAAATGAATTTTCTTGTTTCATAAGGGAATTCTTGGAATGTTAACAAGTCATACAATGAATTAATTAGTGCATTAACAATTGCTTTACTTTTGAATCTGAGTTTGTTTGCAATATCATAAATGATCTTCTGAGCTTCTTCTTGAGTAGATGTATATTTGATTTTTGAAAATTCATATTCAATCATTTTCTTATCTCATCCAGATGCTTTATTTGTAAGTTGTCTCTTAGTGTGGATGAAACACTTTTGGTATTTGAAATCATTTCCAAATACATTTCTTGCACCTTTTATAATTGCAGGATGATGGTCTGATGTTAATACCTTAAAATTCTTTAATCCTTTATCATAGATGTCTTGGAAAAATTCGGTGTAATTGAATTCATCTTCTTTATCAACTATCTTAAATCCTAAATCAATTTTCTCTTTAGTTTTGAAGTTTATTCCATAAGCTTGAAGAATACAAACAGATTTAATTGTTCTTGGATAAAACTCATTATTATGCATGAAATATGATACTTTTGAATAAGTTCCATCTACAATGATTTGATCAACTTCAGTTGGAATACTTGAAGATTCATATTTTAATTTCATTGCATTCGCATAGTGGTTATAAACCTTCGTTATGAATTGTCTACCAATCCTTAAACCTCTTTCTTTGAAGTAGTCTGCAATCTTTCTAATTGACATTGAACCTAATAAAGAAATAATTGTTTTGATGGTTTCGGCAGTTGCACAAAGATATTTACAAAACATTTTTGATTTAAATAAATTCTCTCTATCTCTTGGACAATTAACAATGAATTGTTTATCTCCAAACACAATCCTTTTTGGATAAGTTCCATTCTTAATTAATCTCTTTCCTTCTTTTCTCAATTCATTATCAAATTCTTCAAATTCTTGTCTTAATTTTTGCTCAAAGATTTCTTTAATCTGTTCAGCTGTTTCTTGATCCATTTCTTTGATGTCCAAGATTTCAAGAACATCCTTTGTTCTATCCTTGAAATCCAGATTAGGGATGTTAGCCATATATACCTCCTTAATTAATTTACAGAAATTTTCTATTCCTAATTCATACAACAATCCAAATCATTTCTTGTCTATCCAAGTAATAATTCTATTTATTTTTGAATTCAAAATACAAAATAGTTTTTCAACTAAATTTAATTCTCCTATAGACTGCATGAAAAAAGTTCCTCCTTTGTGATTTACACAAACTTGGAACCAATCCCAAAATAATTTAGCATTGTATAATATTAATAATCGATAGTGTTAGTTATTATGTAGCATTATCACGGGTTGTAAACATTCAATGAGTCGCAAACATTCATTGTAGCTTTGCAACAGCCTCTTCCTAATTGGGAGAGGTTTTTTTCATACAATTGGAATGAATATATTTTTTGATGTACAAAATATAGTCATTAATTTTATATAATTATTATATGAGTAAGTTTAAAAAAATGAGAATTATAGGTGCAGTTTTAGGGAGCTGCGCTATTTTAGGAGGATTGACGGGAGCATTAGCTTCTTGTAATGAAAAGCAACAATCTTCCTCTTCTGATAATCATCCAGTTCAAGCTAATAAGGGAGTTAAATTAGCTTCAGAAAAACTACTAGATATTTCTTCTAAATTTACACAACTAGCACAAAATGTTAGTAATTTAGAACAATCAAAATCTGTTGAAAAAGAAATAACTACTTATATCAATAATGTCTTTTGAGCGGATCAAAATTTATATGTCTCAAAGGTTACTGCTTTGTTATCTAGATCTGCAGCTGATGCCCCAAGAACATTTAATTTAATTATTTCTTTCCAACAAGATGTTTATGTTGATAAGGGTGCAACTAAGGTTTTTAAATCCGTTGATTCTAAAACTATTGAATTAGTTCAACCTGTTCAAACATTAATTACTACAATTTATTTCACAAGAGATTTTGTTAATAAAATTGATAAACTATTACAAGGTAATTTGAACCAACAAGTTACTACTAATTCTGGTGTAAACGAAGGAATAGCAAAAGTAGTTGCTCAATGTAAACAGATGTTTATTGACTATGGTGTACTACCAGAAGATATTGTGTCAATTAACATTGATAGAGCAGGTGTTATTGATAGAAAACAAGCATTATCAGCAACATTCAATTTTACTAAAGAAGTTGAATTACAAGATGATGCTATCTTTGCTGTGAACCAAAGTGATAATCATCAATTAGTATATACTCGTAAACCATTTGTAACTGGTTATATAGTAATTGAAGACAATACTGATGAATTCCAATCAGATATAATTCCATATGCTGATCCTAGTGAATTTAATTGAAAAGCTCAATCAACTTACCATGCATGAACAGAAATTGTTGACAACCCTTCTTATATGTTATTTTCACCAATTGGAAACAAAATTGATGAAAGAGTAATTAGAAGTGAATTCTTAAGAACAATCATGGATTCAAAACAAGCACCAGATAGTTCTTCAAAACCATTTAATATCTTTATTGAAAATATGAGAACATTTGTCCACCCTAAAACCAATCAAATCATTTGTGATATTGTTTTAGATATTAGAAACCCTAACCCAACTGCTAAAAAATACAAACTAGGAAAACTAATCACAGCTGATATACAACCAAATGTTCCAACAACAATTAAGATAACTATTGATTCAACTTTAAGAAAAACATTCCATAAAGAAAGAATGGATAAAGCAACACAATTAACTAAGAGCTGATTTGCTTATAATATTGATGAAGTTAAAGTTCAAAAAGATAGTGGTCCAGTTAACACAATTAAAAAGTATGCACCAACTCCGTATTGTAAAACAATAAATACTTTTGTAATGTTACCAAAGATTCCAGATACTCAATCTTATTTAGATATTAGAGATGAAGCTAATGGATATCTAAAAGAACTTAATGTTAATCAAATAGATAGTGAAATTACAAACACAGTAAATACTAAGTATAAAGGATTAACTAATAACTTAGATATTCTAAATGGTATTGCTAATGATATCTTAGCTAATAAAACAGTTGCACAAGTATTATCTGCTCATGCAACACAAATTGGAAATATGATTTATGAATTCGGATTTAATAATAATCCAAAACTATCTGAATTCCCTAATGTGTTCTCATTAATATTAAATAATAAATCATTACCATATATTTATGCAAGTCAAAGTTTTAGAAATTTAATCTTATCATTAGTATCAGATAACTTTGTTTTAAAAACAGCAATTCAAACTATTTTTAAAACTTTCCCAGATGAAGCATCATTCTCTGGAGCTGTAGAACAAATTAAGAATTTATTGCCTAATACAACAGATCCAAAAATTGTTGCTTTATTAGATGCATTTAATTCAAACATGGGTGTATTAGATGTAGCATTAAATAATTCAGGAACAATCATTGATTTAATGGCTGGAATGATTCCATTTATTGCTTCAAATCAAGATAGCTTAAAACTATTATTACAAACAATGAAAGATACAGGATTGAATGCAACATTCATGAAATTAATCATGAATCTAATTTATAAGAATTCACCAACAACTAATAGACCAGTATTATTAGACTTAGTGTATGGAATAACACACAGTCAAGCAGCTATTAATATCTTAAATAAATTCATTTATAATAATGGTAACTTTAATGAAGCTAACTTAAGAGAAGCAATTAGATTCTTTGCGACTCCAACTGATTTAAAAGGAAATCCAATTTCTTATAAAACTTTTATGGATTCAGTAAACATTACAAGTTGATTTAACAATGGTAATCCAACTTATGACCCTGATTCAAGAATCTTAAATTACTCTAAAACATTTAGATTTAGATTTACAAGAGATATTAAATGAGATGCTTCTAAATTAATGAAGATTGTTCCTTACTTTGATATTAACCTTGGATTCATTCATTTAAATGATTTGATTAAAAAGAATTTCCCTAAAGGTTTTGCAATCAGAGCAAATGATTATATTGATATAACAATTAATTTCAATAACACACCAGTTTTATATGCAGTTGATACATTCACTAAACAAATGAGATGACAAGCATATGCAACAACTAAAGTTAATTTAAATATGCCAGGGTCAATGTGATATGCATGAGATGCTACTAACTCTCCAATCATTGATTATGCAACAAAACCATTGTGAGCAGAAGCATTACAAAAAATTAGTTATCAAGAATTTAGTTTAGAAGGATATTTCACTCCACAAACTTCTGTGTTAGAAAAACATAAGTTTGCAAAATATGATCCTTACAGACTTAACAATAATGCATTCTTTAATAAAATGCAATATGGACCTAGTCAAGATATTAAGAACTATGTTCAAAGATATTCAGCATCTCAAAACATTGCTGGAACTAAGATATCTAATAAACCAGCAGGTGGTTTAAAACAACATGATTACTGAAAGACAACTTCACCGTTTACTGGGGATTTAAATTATGTTGCAAACCAACTATTTGATTTAAGTAATATGGAATCAATTGATTACCATGTATCTATTAGTACAATTGAATTATTAAACTTAAGACAAGTAAGTGCAGTACCAAGTATTAAGATTCACAAAATCGAATTACACTTACCAACTTATGTTTATACTAATGATGGGCTAATGAAAAACTCAGTTGTTTATATGTGAGTTCAAATGTAAACTCTTTTATTAATAAATCATTCTGTAGGATATTAACTATGGAATGATTTTTTATTATAGAATTGTTATATATTTAATATCAGGAGAATAATATGAGTTTATATGATTTTAAAGTAAAGGATATTAATCATAAAGAAGTATCATTAAGCAAATATAAAGATAAAGTATTATTGATTGTAAATGTAGCTTCAAGATGTGGGTTCACTAAACAATATCAAGGATTACAAAGTTTATATGATAAATACAAAGATCAAGGATTTATGATTCTAGGATTTCCTTGTAACCAATTTTTATATCAAGAACCCGGAACAGAAGAACAAATCAAAGAATTTTGTACTACTAAATATAATGTAACGTTTGATATGTTTGAAAAGACTAAAGTTTGTGGAAAAGAAATAAGTGATTTATATAGTTATTTGATTAATAATAAACCATGAACTCCAAGAGCAAAAGCGGTGAAGTGAAATTTCGAAAAGTTTCTAATTGATAGAAATGGAAATATTGTAAATAGATACTTATCTAAAACAGAACCATCTGAGATTGAATCAGATATAAAAGCATTATTGTAATTATTGGAACTACCTTGTGGGTGGTTCTTTTTTTTGTGTAATGATACCTTTTTTTGTTCAAAATGTCTTTTTTTTTTTTTTTTTGGAATCGAGATAAAATAATATTGTCATTTTAAAAATTAATATTATTTCATAACAATAAGAGGTAAGAAAATGGATAAGAAATTATTTAAAAAAATTGCTTGTATTGTAATGATTGTTGTTTCTTTTATTTTATGAGTTTTTTGTTCAATCTATATTGATTATGCTAGAGTAGAATTACATCCTATAGCTGATGCAACTCGCTACTTTAAAGTAATTGCGCCATTTGTTGGTGGACTTATTTTTGGATTAGCTATCTTTGGTATATCAATTGCAGGTACTGTATTGCAATTTATTAAAAAAGATACTCAAAAGAAACAACAAGAAAAACAAACCCAATCAGAATATTAAAGTAACAAAGGATTGTCTATGGCAATCCTTTTCTTTTTAGCATATATGTTAATGACACTTTGCTGATAATACTTAGTAGTTTGTATTTATTTTTAGTACAATATTATTAATGATAACTAATAGCTTAGTTATATTCAAATACTTGGAAGGCAATTAATGAATAAAAAGAAGCAAATATTAATAGCTGCGTTATGTACATCAGCTGCTATTACTGCTCCTGTTGCATTATCAATATTAGTAACATCTTGTAATAGTAATACAAGTGATATTGCTGCAGTCGGGGGTAATAGTGAATTAAATATCCCAGCAGAAATATTAACATCAATTTACCCAGTTGTTGTTAATAATATTTCAACTATAAAATCTGAATCAGATGTTGATAATGCAGCTAAAATCTTAAAACAACAAATTAATGAAATTCCAATTTTTAAAACAAACAATATTAGTGTTAATAATGTTTCAATGAATAAAACAACAACTAATAATGTTGATTATTATGCACCAAGTATTTCATTTGTAAGCAAGGGTTCAGTTGAAATTGTTTGACCTAATAATGATACTAATTTTAATATTGAAAATAATACTATTAGTGTTAAGAATCCAATTGAAGCTAGCTATGTTAAAACATTAAATGTTTCAGCTGATACAATTGCTATCATTAATCAAAAAGTGACTGATGTGATTCATAACTTAGTGAGTCCTGAAAGTAATGAAACAATTGAATCGAGTATCAAAGAACAAGTTAATAATATTCCAGAGCTAAAAGATAATGGAATTCAAGTAGCTTCAGTATCTTTAGAAAATAGTCAAACAGATGATTTTACTCAAGAGTACTCAGTATCATTACAATTTGAATCAAAACATCCATTAACATTTGATGATAATTCAGATTTGAATGTTGGATCTAATAATACATTATCGACTAGATTACCAATTCAAAGTTCATCAAAGTTACCGATTAATATTAGTAATGCAGATTTGAATAAAGTATATAGTATTATTAATCAGAAACTATCTGCATTTACTAAGAACAAAAGTATCTTAGCACTAAAGGATTCAATTGTTGCAGAATTACAATTATTAGACTTTGTAACTGCTAACAATATGTTGATTAATAACTTTAGTTTAAAAGAAGACAAACAATCAAACCCAGATTATATATCATATTATGCTAGATTTGATTTTAGTTCAAATGATAGAGCTATTATTTTTGCTTCTAATGATTCTAATTTTAATATTAGTGGTAATTCATTAACATTAAAAAAACCTATTCAAACACAAGTATTACAAGTTGTTGAAATAGATGATAGCATCTTAGATGAAGTTTATAATCAGATCAACACTTGTATAACAAATGTAAGCGATTATCAAAGTGAATCTGGAATTAAAGCTAGTTTAACAAGTTTAGTAAACTCATTACCTAGTTTAAATAAAAAAGGAGTTAGTGTCAAACAAGTAGAGTTAACTAAATCTATTTCATCAGATGAATTTGAAGCTTATAGTGTTTCTATTGAATTACAATGTGATAAAGAGTTTGAAATAGTTGGAAAGAATCCTAACTTAAAGATTATTGGAACTACATTATCAACAACTAAACCAATTAAAACAAGAATTAGTACAGTTGCTAAAATTGATAGTTCTCAATTAGATCAAATTTTTGATGTAATTAGTAGACAAGTTAAAGTTATTAGAAACCAAAACCAAGTATTAGGAGTTCAAGGTGATATTGCTAATATGGTTAATGGTTTAAACTTTATGGTGTCACAAAAAGTTAAAGTTAATAATGTAGTATTGCAACCTGCTAATAGTGAATATTCAGATTCCTTTGAATATAATGTAGCATTTGAATTAACTAGTAAAAAAAGAATTCAGATTCAAGATAATCCTAAATTCATTATTAATGGAAATACATTGATATTATCATCTCCAGTAGCTTCATCTATTATTAAAGATTTAAGTTTGGATGATAGTTTCTTGGTTGATGTTCAAAATGCTTTCCAAAGAGCAATATTATCAGTTGATGAAAATGAACCATTAGATTCAGTTAAAACAAAAGTTATCAAACAAGTTAATAATATTCCAGTTTTAAACATGAACAAGATTAGGGTGTTTAAGAAATTTTGTGGGGAACCACAATAATAAAACAATTCTAACA
>JAHHTF010000018.1 GCA_020024775.1 Ureaplasma sp.
CACTAAAACGAAACAAATGAAAAAATATTTAAAAAATATTAATTAAATTATTTTTGAAAAATAAACAACAATTTTATATCTGTTGTATCCTATAACAATATTATGCAAATTGTTTTTTATGTATATCTATTTTACATAACTGTTTTGTTGTGCAAATATTATTAGATTCATATTTAATATTATAAAATTAATTATTAACATTATCATAGATAATGAATTTGAATAATTAGGTTAAATTTCAAATAAATGATCTTATTATAATAGTAAATAAAAAACTGAAAGGATATAAATATGAAGAAAACTAAAAAAATAATTTTAGGAACAATTTTAATGACTACAGCCACTGCTGCTATTGCTAGTACAGTTGCTTTTGCTGCAGTTTCTTGTAATAATTCGTCATCATCGAAACCCAAATGAGAAATGAGCTCAAAAGATTTAAATGAAATCTATTTAGCTATTAATAATAGGGTTTCAAATATTAGTAGTGTTGATAGTATTAATACAACTGAAAAAACTATCAAATTAGACATTGAAAGTTTAGATTTTGTTAAAAACAACCAACTATCAGTTGGTGATATCACTTTAGTACCAAGTAATAGTGAAGGTTCAGAATTTGCAAAATATACTGCTAGTTTTGATTTAGGTTATATTAATAATGAACCATTAAAATTACCAACAGATAATTCAGATTTTATTATTACTGATTCTTCAACTCCTAATAAATCAACACTAACAACAAAACCAATCTTAACTAAAATTGCTCAGACTATTCAAAGTAGTATTACTCAATCAGTTCAAAATATTGGAGATGCCGCGCAAGTTCCATTAGCATCTTTAAATATTAAAAATAATATTAATGAAAAATTTAAAGATCAGCTTCAAGGTAACTCAGTTACTAATGTTGAAATCCAACCATTTGGAAACTACACTCCAGTTAGATACCAAATTGTTTTAACATTTACTAAGAATGTAAACATTAGTATCCCAGGTTATAAAAATGGGGCAGATGTAAACCAATTAATAAGTGTCAATCCAATTGTTTCATCACAATTATCTGATAATGTTAAAGCTAACCAAGCAAGTGGTTATAGACAAGGAGGATTGTTCTACAAAAAAGAAATTGGTGAACATTCTAGAACCCCTTGTACTACTTATTATCAAACAGAACTTGAAACTTTGTATGGATCAAAAGGTTTTATGTATCCAGGATACAATTGTAACTATGAATCAAGTGAATCAGCTGTTCCAAATGGTTATTTAACAATTGATGGACAAAGAATTGATTTCATGCAAAAAGTAATGGATGAAACAGTCGCATACACTCATTTAGATGATAAGAAACAAGAAGTTACAGAACAAGTTACTTATTCAAATCCAGGTTATATTTTATCTGAAATCCAAAAAGGAACTTTCAAAAAACACCCAGCTGCTAAAAATTTTTATGAGCAAAATGTAACTGATGCTACATTAGCAGTTGACACTGAATTTATTGTATCATCTGCTGTTGATGGAATGACTCCATTGGGATTATATGCACCTGCTGGTGAAGTAATGAAACTTCAGTTTGATAAAGAAACTGTAGAAAAGATGAAACTGAAAAATCCTAACATTCAAATCATTATCAATGATAACTATTGAAGAAATAAAGCCAGAGGAAACTCAGGGCAAATCTCTAATAGATATCCTCACTTAATGACTACCTTTGATGTTGATGTTAATCAACTAACAGAAGCTAATAATTATACATTCGAATTTGGAACTCCATTCGGAGGAAGTATCTCAATTATTTGTCGAGCTGGATACTTAGAAAACTCAGATGAAATTGGAAATGGAGACTGAATTAAATTCAAAGTTTTAAATGCTGTTAAATCATTAGCATACTTTGATGGTTTCACAACTTTAGAAGATTGAAACAAACAAATCGAAGATGTAAGAAACAATAAAATTACTTCTCCAATTATCGATTTCACAAGTTATTTATATGGAGCTCATATCCCATTTACAGACACTATAAATAAAGTATGTGTCGATGTTCCACTTGATAACTTCGTTTATCCAAAAGAAATCTGTGGTAAATGAAATGATTTCTTATCATTAAGTAATTATTACTCTAAATACTCAAGTGATGGTAGAGTAAGAAGACTTGATATGAAGTTCTGTGATGATATCTGAGATAGTGCTGCTGCATTTGGTGGATCAATGATATTCTATTGTCCAATTAGATGAGGAGCAGGATCATTTTTAAAAGGTGGAGATCCTATTAATATATCTAACTGAGGAGTATTACATGAAATCAACCATAACTTTGAAAATGATAATGCTTTCTTTAATTTAAGAAGTCACCCAGGAACTAACACAGTTAACTTGTTTGATTTAAGTGTAATATCAGATGCTGGTAAATACAGAAATGAAATCAACATTGATAACGATGTAGTTTCACATGATATTTATTCTAACCCTAAGGCTATGGGTTGACCAAGACTAAGTTCACCATTTGAAACTGTGGTTTCATTAAAACCTCAATTTGCTCAAGGTTGAGAATCTGAATGAAGTTGATATGGTGCACTACTTTATACATTAGGTCCTCAATTGTTTTCTCAACTTGCAATTGATAATGCAAATGATTTCCCTAACAAAAAAGAAAACACTAGTTGAAGTCCAGTTAAAGAAATCATTTATTTATCTGATTACTTAAAAACAAACATTTGAGATCACTTATGTAAAATGTCTCCAAAATGAAATAGTATTCCTAAAACATATAATTATTGACCATGACCAATGCCAGGCGAAAAAGGTGAAAATGGAAAACCATTATTAACTAAACAAGATGAAAAACAACTTAATGCATTAAGTAAATACCCAACCATTGATTTCATGGCTAATCTATATGCATGTAGTCAATACTTTTATGATTCTGAAACCAAAACATTTAAAGAATCATATGATTCAACTACATCATATCAAATCCCAGCATTCCAACCATATACATTCCAATTTGATAAATATATAATTTCTCAAAACAATGATTTTGATTGAGACAGAATCGATTTCCCTAAAACAACAAAATTAGGTGGTACATTAGAAACAGATCCAAATAATCCAAAGAATGTAATCTATACACCTAATAGCTCAGCAATTAAAGAAACTGATGAATTCGATGTAACTATTTATCCATCTAATTTTAAAAACAAACCTAAGAACTATGTTCCAGCTTATAAATGAAAAATTAAAGTTCGTCAAAACGTTAACAAACCTTTAATTACAAGTTATTTACCATTTGAAAGAAAACTAAGTTCTGCACAATGTTTAGATAAAGTTGGAGTTGGCGCAAATAAATCAAATCAAGAACCACCAATAGCAATTTCAACTAACCCATTACTAGCTTGAAACAAAACTAATACATTTAGTAAAAAAGACAAAGATGGAGTACAAAAACAAGGAGCTAAAGTTGAATTTAACTTTATTGTTCCAGAAGATGGAGAATACCAATTATATGGTAAATGAGATGATGGAGTAAGATTAGTCATTGATGATGAAGAAATCTATCAAAGCATTAAAATCCTTAATGATTACACACCAATGGGTAAATCATTTAATTGAACTAAAGGACAAGTAGTTAATGTTAAACTAGGTTTAATTAATGCTATTAATGATGGTCACTTTGCTTTTGAGTTTAGAAAACTAGGAGCTGTACCAACTGATCCAAACACACCTAGACCTTACACACCAATTGATATTATGAAGAACTGTGTAATCCCACAAGTTAATACAAAATCAGCAACACCAGAACAAATCAATGATTATGTTCATTCAGATTTATATAACTATAAACCAAGAGAAGTTAATTATTCAATCTTTAAATCAAGAAACAAAAATTCAACTCCAGATTACTTAAACTTCTTACCTACTACTGATTATGAATTCTGAAACATTCAAGGAGATAAAAAACTAAAAGCTGATAGTTTAAAGAATTCCTCAGGAAGATTTGAAAACTGAAGAAGTGTTCAAGACAAAAATGGTAAAAGATATGGAGTTGCAAATATTGAGGTTGATTTCAATCAACCAACTGCAATTGCATCATGAATGATGGAAAGTCCAAACTATTGATGAAAATATATTCCCACTCATTATCAAATTATTTTAGTTGATAATCAAGGAAATGAATTTGATTCAGGAATCAACGTTAACACTAAAAGAAACCAAAACTATATGGTTTATGATTTTGAACAAACTTATAACAATATTGTTAAAGCTAAAATCAATCTTTGAGAACAAGAAGATGATCCAAGTGATTATGCAATTGTTATCCAATCAATTAGATTCTTATCAGAACCAACTAATCTAGATGCTACATTAGCATTTAATAATCCATTTATTTCATTGAATGGTCAATTAGAATACAAACCAAATGATGATACAATCAATTTATCTAATGTGAATGGAATGTATCTGTTATCAAGTGGTAATGGAGATATCATTGAATTCAATTTAGCTAATTGTGATAGATTCATCATTAGAGGAAGAAAAGCTCCAACAGATGGAGTATTTGATGTCTATGTTAATGATGAATTAGTTGGCCAAGATGTTTCTTGTAATGCAGATCAAATCTTAATGAACCAAGATTTATTTAAATACACTAATAAATCCAAAGCAGATGTATTAAAAGTAAAAATTGTTAACAAATCAAACAAACAATTATACTTTAATTCCATTCTTACATTTGGTACAAACACAAGCTTTGTAAAATAAAAAACTAGTCGATAAGACTAGTTCTTTTTATTACATCACCATTTTTAAGTGAGTGTTAATCACTTTATTTAATTTAACAAAAACAAGATCAACACAACCTAAAGGAGAAGTTTGCAAACCTGGTTTTGTTTGAATTAAGATTGATGATAATACATTCTTTGAAATACCAGAAGCTGATTTGTGCTTAATTATTAATGAGTTAATAACAATTACCCCGAACACTAATAATGTTCAAAATATAGCTTTATTATCAGCGGTATTATTAATAAAATCATTACCATTTGAATACACTAAGAACATGTTGAATGCAATCATGTAGATAGTATTAGAAATAAAATCATAATGATGTCTTGAATTCTTATAATGATTGTTAGCTAATAGTTCACTCTCAATCACTAACTCTTGTGTTGGTAATTCTGATAAGAATACATTTTTAGTATCATGATGATATTCTTTAATTCTGTTTTTATATTTGATTAAGCCATATAAATACACCATTAAGTAGATTGATAAGAAGCTTAATAAACATACTAATAACATCAAGAAGATGTTAATTGTTAACACTTTTCAATCAAACAATAAATAACTAGTGAAGAATAAATATAATGTTGGAGAACTAACCATATTTAAATAATCATAAACTACTGCTACTTTATTTAATTTAGTTAAGTCTTTGTTTTCTTTAATAACTTTTAATCCAACAATCACTGAGATTACAACTAATAAAATCAAATACAAGAAGAATGAAATTGCATATGCTCCTGAGTTTAAAATGCTATCAAACATTTCTAGTGGAATTAAACCAAACAATGTTTGTTTAGTAAATTCTTTCCCTAATTTTAGTTCAGGAATGTTTAGATTCTTAACATATAAATTATTATCTGAGAACATCATTGCAAATCCAAATGCAATCAATGCTACAAGTGTAATGAATCCTAATTTCTTAAAAAATAATTTTCAATCATGAGTTTTTAATAAGAAGGTAATTGAACTAATAGCAACTGCAGGAATTACTACTCATAATCCCAAGAACACAGCTAGTACCATCCAATAACCTAATGCAATATTAAATGCAAAAGCTTGCTTAACTCATAATTTAGTTAGTCCATTAAAATTATTTGCACTTGCAAAACATAAACCAAAAATTAATCCTAAGATCAATGCAGCAATGCTACCATACTTACTATTTAAAAATTTGTTTTTCTTTAAGAACTTACATAAAAAACCATAAACAACTAAACCTATAACTATTAGTAATGAAAAGAAAACAAATACTATAGCTATAGGTTCAGATAAATCAAATACGGTTGTTCAGGTAGTAAAGTCTATTTTAGGTGCTAGCATTTTATCTATTTAAATCAATATAATTAAATGCTTTAATTACATTATAAACATGTACAATTACTTTTTCTAAATAGTTGAAGGCCATTACTAGATCAACTAGAATTGTATTTTCTTGTTCATCAATGATGTTGTCTCTTGATAAACAATGAATAGTTGATTTGATTTGTTCTTTTACGAATGCTTCATATTCTCTTAATAATTGTTTGATTTCTTTTTTAGTTTCAGACATCTCTTTGTTTAAAAACAATTCATATGCATTAGAAACAATATAAATACATTTTTCAAATGATTTCATAAAGTTCTTGTTTAATTCATCATCTAGTTTAACTTTGTTTAAAAATAGTGCAACATCATATATATAATCAGAAGCTTTTTCTAATTCTTTTGCAGAATTCATACAAGATACAATAAATCTTAAATGTCCTGCTCTAGGAGAATTAGTTTGGATGATTCAAATTGAAGAGTTTAGAGCATCTTCATATAGAATATCACTTTGTTCTTCATCATTACTAATTTCTTTTAAAACTTCTTCATTGATGGTGTTTTCATTTTTATATGTTTCAAACACCTTTTTATTCATCTTTACAATATGTTCAAAGAATCTAGAGATTTCATCAAACAAATCGTTTTTGGATTCCTTTAGTAAAGGATAATTTGTTGCCATAATATTATTCCTTTCTTATAGTTTTATAATTTACCAAACAAATAGTCTTGCGTCAACTTTTCTTTTGGATATGTAAAGAACTCTCTTGTCCTGTTATGTTCAATAATCTTACCTTTATAGAAGAACACTGTTTCATCACTTACTCTTTGTGCTTGAGACATTGAGTGCGTTACAATGATGATGGTATATTTTTCTTTTAGTTTTAAGATTAATTCTTCAATCCTACTAGTAGCAATTGGATCTAATGCTGAAGTTGGTTCATCCATTAAGATTACTTCAGGGTTTAGTGCTAATGTTCTAGCTAAACATAATCTTTGTTGTTGACCACCTGATAAATCTAAACCTGATTTATCAAGATCATCTTTAACATCATCTCACAATGCTGCATTCTTTAAAGATTCTTCAACAATTTTATCTAATACTTCTTTGTCTTTGATTCCATAGTTTCTTGGAGCAAAGGCAATATTATCATAAATAGACATTGAGAATGGTGTAGGTTTTTGAAACACTAAACCAACTCTTGTTCTTAATTCTAATGGGTCTAATTGTTTAGAGTTCAGATGCATTCCATCAAAGTAGATGTCACCATCTACTACAACTCCATCAATTGTATCGTTAATTCTATTCAAACATCTTAAGAATGTTGACTTACCACAACCAGATGGCCCAATAAAAGCTGTTACTTTATTTTTCTTTAGGTTTAAATTTAAATCAAATAAAGCTTGCTTTTTACCATTCAGATATCAAAGGTTTAAATTAGTTACCTCAAATACATTATCAAAATCAAAATCTTCTTTTAAAGTATTAATTTTATTTTTTTCTTGGTTAATTAATTCTTTTAAATCAATCTTTTTTTGTTTTGACAATTTGGATTTAATAAAAATCTTTTTATATCAAGGAGATTGTTTTAACAATACCAATAGTTCTGGTAATTCCATTTGTTCGTATTTTGATTTTTTAACCATATTTTTATACCTATATTTATATATATTTTAATTTAATTTTCTTTAATCCAAATAATAAATATTTATTTTTATCAGGAGTTAGTGAATAATCTTGTTGATCTTGTTGTGACACTTCAATTTGATGATTGTGAATTTTGTGTTTGTTTTTCTTTTTAAATTCTTTAATTAAAATGTTTGATTTAGATTGCATCATGATGTTTCAATACAGCTTGATTTCTTCTTTAAATGTTTTATAGTATGGAATCAAGACATGACCAATGACTGTTAAACATAACACCAGTAATAAAGTTGATAGTGCAGCATCATACATGATACTAACTGAACTTGCTCCTGATGAAGAATATAATTGAGCATAGATTCTAGTAGTTAATGTTTGACCTGGGTTCATAATAGCAATTGTTGAAGATGATGATAGTCCTGCTGTCAGATACAACGGAGCAGTTTCAGATAGGATTCTACCAATTGATAAAATCACAGAAGAAACAATTCCTTTAACTGCAGCTGGTAAAACTACTTTAAATACTGTTTCGTTTTTAGTACATCCTAAACAGTAAGCATTTTCTCTAACAATCATTGGAATCTTTTGTAATGCTTGTTGGATGTTTCTAATTAAGTTAGGTAATATTACAATTCCAATTGTTAAACAACCTGCTAATAAAGATTGTCCAACAGTTCCAGCCATCGTTAATCCAATTGTTTGAATAAAGAAGATTGATCCAAACATCCCAAAGATGATTGATGGAGTTGCACCTAATGAATCAATAAAAAACAATACTGTTGATTTAAGTTTTTTATTCTTAACATATTCATTTAAGAAGATAGCTAAAATCAAAGCAATTGGTAAACATATTAATGTAGTTGTAATAATAATTAACAATGTATTAATTGTTGCTTGTCCAGTGGTATCCCGATAGTATTGGAAGATGGTTGAATGATGTTCATTCACAACTCCAAATCCTTTGATTAAGATATCTAAGATGATTCATGAAATAAATCCAAAGACAATGGCAAATGCAACCGATTCTCAGAAGATTTTTCAATATGAATAAAAATACATTGCAGGTTTATTTTTGGTTTTTGTTTTAACAATGTTATTGATATCGCTTTGTCAAGTTTCAACATTGATTTGGTTTCGTTTATTCTTATTTAGTTTTGAAAAAGCATAACTAATATCAGATCAAACTTTCCCAAACCAAGCTCTTACTTTTTTATTAAAAGCATTTAGTTTTGGATATTTAGACATGTTCTTACTAGAAGTCAAGAACATTACAATTCCATTTAATATCATTACTACTACAAATAATACTATTCCATAGAAGTATAATAAACTCTTAGAACTTTCAGAACCATTTTCTGAAAATAATCCTTTAGAGATAACTGCACCTAATGGAGCTAAACTTGATTTTAATACTGGAATTAATCCAGCATCTAATTGGTTGGAATAATCCCAACTATCTAATATCATACTTACAGCCATTGTTTCACCAATTGCTCTCGTGAAAGCAATAATAACTGCAATTGTAATTGCTCCTCTAGTTTCTTTTTTAACAACCTTATACATTGATTTAGTATAAGTCATTCCTAAACTAATTGAAGTTGATAATAATCCAATATCAACCGAATCATAAGCATTCAATGTTAAACTAGTAATTGTTGGAATAATCATGAAAGACAACATAAAGATTCCAGTTAACACTGTATAACTTGTGTTTAGTCCAAAGATTTCTTTAACAATTACTCCCAGTGATTGTGAAGCAAATAAACCAAAGATTACAGAAGGAATCCCTGAAGTAGTTTCTACAATTACTTTTAATCATTTTTGTAGCTTTGGATTCTTAATCCTAAACTTAATAATGGATGCGGTCTTTATTCCTAGTGGAACTGCAATTAAGATTGCTCCAAATGAAATCAAGAAGGTAATGGATAAAGGAATCCAAACAGATACTTGTTTAGAAGTTTGATCAGCAAAATTAAACTTGTTACTAAACAAGATATTATTGAATCCATAGTGTTGAATTCCAGGAACACTCTTTACAATAATGAAGATGATAATCATTACAAAGAAAGCAACAAATCCTCAAGCAAATCCATGGGAAATACCTTTAATGATTTTCTCTCTTAAATTCTTTGAATCATAATGTTTTACTTTAGTTGTCATTAGTAAGCCCCATATAAATTATTATTTGCTGAATTTCTATTTGGATTATGATTGATTAGTTCATAATCAGAAACAAAGAAATTGTCATTAATCATCATTGTATTAGATTGTTCTGTGGTTAATGGAGAGTATCCCATTGATACAATATCTTGATAAACTCTTGAGTTTTTATCGATTGCTTGGATTCTTAATCAATCAATGAATTGTTTTAAACCATTACTCATGTTATTGATTTTAAACTCTAAATTAAATGGTCTGTATCATTTGTAATTTTGAGGAAAGTTTAATTCATTAGTTGATTCATTAATTAATGCTTGATTATTTAATGTAGCAATTTGAAATCCATTAGCTTTAATCAAATCCAAATTATTTAAAATGAATCCTGATGATAAATAAGTTAATTCAATTTCATTGTTAGCTAGATTATAATCATTAATCTTGTTTCAGGTTTGTAGGTTGGATTCATCAGTTGCTTGAGTAAGTTTTCCATAGTTTCCAGTTTCTAAGATTTCTTTAGTAGTTTTATCTATTTGATTATGGAAAGGATTATTTTGTAAGAATGCTTCTGCAGTCCCTGATAAACTTGCTCCACCAGTTTTTGCAAATGGAACAATCTTTAATGAAGTACTTGTAATGCTTGAACCATCTAAAGATGGTGAATATATGTTTTGATTACTAGAATCATAATAATATTGATTCTGACCTGTGAATGCTTTAAAGAATGCTTGGAAGTTAGATAAATTAATATCGAAATTATTCACTAACTTCTGTTTGGTTTTATAAATGATTCCAATTCCATCTCAAGCAAAAGTAAAAGTTTTAACTTTATCTTTTTCTCAAGTCGGTCCATATTTTGTATCATTGTAGTTACTTGGAGTTCCTACATCTGATTCACTTGGATCTTTGGAAATCATTCCAATTTGTTTAAGATTTTTAACCATATTAGAAATCCCAATAGATGAACCCCCGGCATCTACAATGATTTCTGCACTAGTATAATCTTTTGCAATTTCAGCCATTAATGGTTGAATGGTTGATGAACCTGAGACATAAATCCAATCAGGAAACTTTCAGTCAACAAAACAAGCAATGAAAATTGCTAAGGGGATAATTATCATTAATATGATTAAAGTAATCCTAATGGCCTTTTTTTTGTCTTTTTTATTCATGATATTTGTGATTCTTTAAGTATTACAATAATTATAATAAAAAAATATTTCATTAAAAATTTTTTACACCATTTTAATAAAAATCTATTTTAGGTTATTTTTTAAGGAAGATTATAGATTACATCTATAATAATTTAAATCAAACTTAAATAGATATTTATTGAATAATAGAATAAAATATATAAGAATAAATGGCCAATTGCTATGGAAACATAGAGGAAAGTCCGTGCTTGCACAATCTGAGATGATTGTAGTGATTATGCTATTACTAATAAGAATAGGCAACTATTTGTATAGTTGACGTCTCAAAGTTTTGAACTCTAGTAGTTAACAATTTTGTATAAAAGTGCCACAGTGACGATGCTTTTAAGTGATTAAAAGAGTGAAACGTAGGTAAACACCATAAGCAAGAAACCTAAATTTTGGTAAGGGAGCTTGAATCTAACAAAATGAAGTTAGATCAAGATAGATATTAATCTATAGATAAATAATTGGCACCCAATGGGTACAGAACACGGCTTATAGTTTATTTAGCAAGTAGAAATACTTGCTTTTTATTTTGAAGTAAAAACCACCATCAATTAAGAAGGTGGTTTTTGTTTTATGATTTTTTAGAATCTAAAAGATTAGTTGTTCTTTCTTTATAGTTTTCTGAATTGTTGATTTCATCTATTAGTGAATAAATAATTTCTGGTTTTTCTAAGAAATCATAAGATTCATTTTCATTAATAGATATTTGACCTAATCCATTTATCATTAAATATGAATTACACATATCGGTTTCACATATTAGTGATTCAGCATTAGTAATATTTGGATGATTTCTAAATTTATTTATAAATGATTCAAATTGTTCATTTGAAATACTACCAACTTCTTTTTGGTTTTTAAAGATTTTTAATTTGTCTATGTTAAGTTCTAATAATTTAAATATTGATTCATCATTGAAATTGAATTCACTAGCAACAATATTGATTTTGAATTTTACATTGAAATCTAAAATTGTTTTATGAATAATTTTAAGATCTTCAAATTCAATTGTATTTTTGTTACTATCAGATCTACCGATTTTTATATTTGTTTGTTTATCTAAGGAATCAATACTGATACCGATACATTCTACATATTTACAAACATCTTCTAAAAACTTAGGATCTTCTTTAAATTTTGAACCATTAGTTACAATTGTTGTTTTTAATCCAATGTCTTTGCAGAATGATAATAGGTCTAATAATAATTCTTTATTAAGAGTTGGTTCACCACCAACAAAATTAATAATTTCTATAATATTAGTTTCTTTGATTTGTCTTAGGATTGGTTTAAATTTTTCAGGACAACAACCAATTGTTTTATTTCTAAAACAATATTTACACTTATAGTTACAAGCTTCAAAAATGTGAAAATTAATTTTGTTTATTGTATCTTTCATTTTCTTTCTCAATCAAATCAATTAACATTTTATTAGCTTGTTTCACATCTTTTTTAATTAAACTATAACATTCAAGACAAAAATTTTCTCTAAGAGATTCTATTTTTCATCAATAAAGAAAATCAAATTGTATTCCTCTATACTTTTTACCTTTTGATGAAGCTCTTAATTCATTTATTATTCTTTCCCCATCTCAAGATATTGGGTAGGATTCTTGTTTATTATTAGTCAATGTGTAGAAAAGAACATCTGATAAATTCATAGTGAATCTTTCTAATAATTTAAAACATTCATGAGGTTCTTCTTCTCCTTGTTCCATATAATCATGTGAGAACAATTCAGGAATATTTTCTATAATTGAACCTGGTGGTAATTTCGATTTTTCTAACAGTCTTACTAAGTATTTTTCTTTTATCAAATAATCAGAATTAAATTCAATGAATAATTTATGAACAAAATTGATTACAATATGCAAATCGTTATTACTAGCTAGATAAAGACTCATAAGAAACGCTTCTAAATAATCAGCTGATGAATATGATTCTTGGTTAAAAAATATTAATCCATTTGATTGAATAATATCATCAATATTAAAAATATCCGCTAATTTTTCTTGTAGCTTTTTTGTATCATAATCAATAGATTTTATAGATAGAAGAACATAATCTAATTTCAAATAATCAATTACAACTTTGTATAATTTATCTCCGAAATATTCATAATCAGCAAATTTCTTTTGATTATCTGATGATAACATATTGTTGTCAGCAAAGACTATTGGATCTATTTTATCTAGATATTTTTTGTCTATGTATTTAGATAAATTACTACTAATTTTTTCTTTTATTATTTGTTCATTATACGAATTTGGGATAATTTCTAGATGATAACAAATTTGATAAAGTAATTGATCTGCTACTTTTGAATCAATTGAACTAATTTGATCTCAATTTTCCTTTAAGAAAGCTAACTCATAAAGAAGTCAAGATCAATCTTTTTTTGATATTTCATAATTTTCAAATTTCATGTTATATTTAGAAAACATATCAATAACATATTGTTTCAATGCATTGTTTCCAAAATTTATTATTTCGCTAATACCTTCAGATTCTTCTTTTTTCAATACCTTTAAAATGGATTCCAATAATTCAGGGGATGGATATTTAAGTTTATCTTTTAGGATCTCAGAATATTTATAAAGTATTGGTTCTGGAACAAAAGCTAAATCAAAATTTTTACCAATTAAAAGTTTAGAGATAAGACTTTCTATTTCTTTTTCTTTTTTATCTTTTAATTCGGAAAATAAATTTTTAATTATTGTGCTAGGTCTTTTTTTATCATTTTTTATTGATTGTCCCAAATATAGGTGAAATATATACAAAAAACCAATATCAGGGATATTCCCAACCAAACAATTAAATGGAGATGATTTCGAAAATTCTCTTTTTAACACTGCAGATAAATAGCGAACATATTCTTCTTGAACTTGAAATTCATTAGGTCTTAATAAAGCTATTTGTTGTTTTAAAAATTTTTCCCCATTTTTTTGGAAATCAATAGGTTTTATTGCTGGTTTGAATTTTGAAAAAAAATCATCCATTTCTATAAATAATAAATCTAGGTCATTCTTGCTCATTAATGAAATTTTGAAACCAAAAGAATCAAAAATGAAATTGATGTTAAAGTCACATTCTTGATTATTAAATTTCGCGTTTAGGAATTTTAATAATTCATTTTCTTGTTTAGTTTTTTGTTGTATTTTATATTCTGCAAAGTATTCAGAATAAATCATCGATTCCATTTTTGGTTTTATATCAGATAAATATTTATTCTTGATTCAGTTATGGAAACAATTATATGTTTTTTCATTATCATTGTAAATCATTAAAAATAGATATAATAACTTGGATTCTCATGAGTTATCATGATGTATAAAATCAGATACTAAGGTTCGATCAATTTTTTCATCATTTGGGTTATCAGAAATTTTTATGATTGGTTTAAATAATAATCTAATAATGTTTTTGATGAACTTATATTCATATCTGATATCATTATTTGAAAAAAATCTAATTGGGATTAATCTGCTGGCTTTTCATTTAATATCAAAAACAAAATCATTAAGCTCATCATATAATTTTCTATATTTTTCTTCAAGATTATGATTGTCTTTTCTGTTGTGAATTTTACCAATCAATTTTTCATAGAAATTTTCATACAATTCTTTGTTCACATGTTGCAAATTAATGTCAGCATTAATAACTTGACACATTAATAATATTTCATTTGTTGAAATCATATTTTTTTAACCTCCTAAAAATTAATTTTTTTGTAGACTTTATCTCTGTTATTAAAATGAATAACATAGATAATTCGATTAATTATCTTATAGATTAGTCTATACTTATCATGAATTCTAATAGTGTATAAGTCTAATCTAGACTTTAATGGTTTTCTGTAATTTGCATTGAAAAACTTTTTAAGATCAAATTTATTCTTTGTGACATCACAAAATTTTTTTTGATCTTTTTTGTTCTTGAAATGTATTATTTCATTCACTTTTCCCTTCTTTCTGAGAAATAAGGGCACGCATTACTTATAATAAATAACACAATGCTACTTATTACTCTGTAATTATGAATTTATAATTTAGTTTGATTTGATAATCAAAAGTCAAAACGCTTTTGTAAGGTTATTGACTTGGCTTCCATCATTTTGGTTACCTGGAAATAATTATAGCACAAAATTAAAATGTCACAAATTATTTTTTACAACAACAAAAAACCTAAATTAGGGTAATTAGGAAATTTTGTGGGAACCGAAAAGAAGGGACCCACTTTTTCT